>NZ_JBCEWQ010000067.1:0-44743 GCF_038448545.1 Streptomyces sp. CLV115 | reverse complement strand
GATCCGGATCACCGTTCACCAGCAACCCCGGATCCGACCACCACGCACCCGCCTCCGACAGAGCCATTGCCGAACCACCCTCACGCGCACCATTACTCATGACCGGCACCGTAGACGCCCCCACCGACACCCACCGGCCCCGGCGAACCCCCACCCGGAAAATCCGTAACCCGTTACGTACATCTACTGACAACCACGGCCCCGAAACCGCCACACACCCACAGCACTCACCGCCGGCAGCAGCCGCCCAGCCGCACCACGACCCGACCAGAACCCCCAAACCCGGCCTGCCCCCGCAGATTCCTGCCCTCCCGACCGTGCCACATCCCAGGAGGTGGAACCGTGTCCAACCGCCCGGGGCGCATACGGACAATGGTGAGACGGCGGCGGGGGCGTGAAACTGACGGATCTTGTCTGCGGGGCTGCTGGGGGCTTCCTCAGTGAAAGCACGTAACTGTCTGCGTAAGTGTGTGGTGAGGGGGTCGGTACGGGGAGATTTGTCGGCGGGAGCTGGTTGGATGCGGGCATGTCTGATGATCTGCACATTGATGGGGCCGGGGCTGGGCCGACCGTGGTGAATGAGCTGGCTGGCGGTGCCACGAGTGCCGTGGCCCGTTGGAGGGAGTTCGAGAGGCTGCTTGTCGGCAGGGGGCTCGGGTGGGGGCTGCATTACGCCCCGGCCCAGCTGCGCTGCGCACGCACGGTGGAGCACCCGCGGGGGGCTGATCTTGAGCACTTGTTGCCCGCTGACTACCGCGCCTTCGTGGCGGAGGTCGGCTATCCCATGCTCGGCTATTGCGACGACGTTGAAGGGTTTGCGTTCCTTCCGCCCGAGGCCATGGCCAACCAGTCGGTCGACCAGCCGGATCCCGACGGGACCTTCCCCACCCCGGTCAAGGATCAGCCAACCCGGTGTCTGCACGCGTTCTTCGCCGGCTACGACCTACCCGGCTACCAGGGCTACTCGCTCGGTCCGGCCAATGGCGAGGATGAGATCGCCGTGTGGGTCGTCGAGGACGGCGGGCCCGTGGAGACGGTGGGCACGTTCACGGAATGGCTCAGCGCGGAGCTGGGCCGGCATGAGCAGAACATCCTTGGGCTGGATGATGCGAAGGTGACCGAACTGCGAATGGCTTGCGGCAAGCCGGACGGGCGGTCGCGCATGGCCGGCATGGACGAGCCAGATCCTTACCGTCTGCTCGAAACATCGCTGGGCGGCTCCTACGGCCAGGCCGCGTACACGGCCGAAGACCTCGACCTGGTCTGGGTGGGGCCCGGCATGTGGGGCGGTGATCACGGCACATACGGCCTGATAGACGGGTCGGGCACCTGGCGCATCCCGTACGGCGCCGAGTTCAGGGCCGTACGGCCATTCCGCGGCGGCGTCGCCGAGGTCATCGTGGCCTCGAAGGACACCAGCCGCACCGGCCCGTGGACCAGGATCCGGCCGGATGGATCGATCGTGCCCGGGTAGCCATTGGTTCATGGGCGGCGGTGCGGGCGTTCGTCCCAGCGGTGGGTGGTCCATGCCCGGCGGATGACGCTGCGTACGGTGATGATGCTGTCGGCGAGATCGAAGAACGCGTTGCTGACGGTGGTGCGGCCCTCGTAGCAGCGGGCCAGGCGCTGGAAGGTGTTCTGCCAGGCGTGGGTACGCTCCACGCGCCACCTCCGACTGGCCTGGACCGGCGCCTTCTCGCCTCTTGGGCGCGATCCGGCCGTGCAGACCGCGTCCGGCAAGCACGGCGCGGGTCTTGTCGGAGTCGTAGCCGGCATCCAGGTGCACGGTCACGTCGTCGGGCAGCGGCCCGAGGCCCTCCAGGAGGTCCAGAGTCGGGGCGAGCAGCGGGGAGTCGTGGCGGTTGGCTCCGGCCAGGACCCTGCCCAGGGGAATGCCGTAACCATCCGTCATGCCAGAACGTTTCCCTGTTTGCCGCGGTCGACCGGCGAACGCCCGGCTGCTTCGCCGCCTCCGGGGGCCTTGGCGATGGAGCCGTCCACGGCGATCTGGTCGAGGACGAGGCCGACGATCCGGTCGTAGGAGTCGAGTGCGATCCGTTTGAACTCGGCGAAGATGTCCAGTCGTATCCACTCGTCGCGGCGGCTGCGGGTGGTGGTGGCCGAGCAGGTCGTGTCGGCGATCGCCTCGTAGGAGCAGCCGAAGCACAGCAGTTGCAGCATTTTGTCGAATACGATCCGGTTGCTGATGCGCCTGCGGTGGCAGCCCAGCGGATGGTCCGGATGGTAGACCGGCCGCGCGGGCAGCAGGACCGCGAACTGGTCCCAGAGCGATTCAGTCAGCCACGACGGCAGAACGGGCACAGGTCTCCTCGGTAATCACAGAGCGTCGCAACTCCATGATCACCGCGCCTGTGCCCGTTCCTGCTGCCAGTGTCCCCAACCGCGCCTATCCGCCTGACCACTAAGCCATAGCACCCACGAGATCACCAGACTTAGTGGTCAACGTCGGAAGTCCTTCGGGGGTTGATCATGTAGCTGGCTGCGCGGAGGATGCTTCCTGGTGATCGGCGGTGTGTCGGTCGAGTCTGGCCAGCAGATCGTCCAGCTCGGAGGTGGTGAACTTCCACTGGAACGGCTGTGCTGTGGCGTTGTAGCGGTCTTCGAATGTTCGGAGCCGGTTCCTGACCTGGGCCAGGTCGGTGAAGTCGTTGGGCGAGACGACCTTGCGCTGGACGACGGAGAAGTAGATCTCCACCTGGTTGAGCCAGGAGGCGTGGACGGGGGTGTGGACCATGAGCGCGTTCGGGAATGCACTGGTCAAGCGGTCGGCGGCCTTCTGCCCGCGGTGGGAGGAGCCGTTGTCGACGATCCAGAACACCCTTTTTGCGCTGGCGTAGGGCTCTTGGCTCATGACCTGGGTGACCAGGTTCATGAACGGGTCGATGCCGGTTCTGGGATCGGTGCGGCTGAGCACCCTCGCGCGGTGGACGTCGTAGGCGGCCAGGTAGGCTAGCGCGCCGCCGCGGCCGTAGGTGTGGTTGACGCGCATCGCCCGGGCCTGTCCGGGGGCCAGGGTGGGGTGGCAGCGGCAGCGGGCCTGGATGGAGGTCTTCTCGTCCGCGCTGATGACGTACTCGTCCGGTCCGAGCGGTTCGCCCTGCCAGGTGCGGGCGTACAGGTCCAGCACACGGGCGGCCTTGCGGCCGAAGTCGGGGTCGTGGATGAAGATCCAGGAGCGGTGCTGCCAGGGCTTGAGCGCGTCCTGGGCCAGCCAGCGGCGCACGGTGGAGTCCGACAGGGCCGGGGCGATGCCTCGCGCCGTGGCCTCGCGGGCCAGTTCCGGGCACGACCAGCGGGCCAGCGGCGTGCCGGTCTCGGCGGGTAGTTGGCAGGCCAGGGCCTTGACCTGGGCGGTCTGCAGGGCGGTTAACGAGGGTGGCCGGCCGGGGTGCTGGCGGTCGGCCAGCCCGGGTATGCCCTCGTCGGCGAAGCGGCCTCGCCAGGTCCGCACGGTGTCCACATGCAGGCCCGTCTCGCGGGCGATGCAGGCGTTGGAACGGCCCCGTGCCGCGTGGAGCACGACGTGCGCTCGGATCCGGGCCTTGTGGGGAGTCCTGTGCGCGTAGGCCATCTTCTTCAGCCGGTGCCTCTGCGAGGCGGTCAGCGATATCGCGCGGGCGGTGGCAACGGGCAAGGCAGGCAGGCCGATCAGCAGAAGTGGTTCTTACCGGCTGGAGCCTGCCGCACCGCCTGACGCGGGCGGCCAGACAGGATGACCTCTTGCCCACCGTGCCGGAGTCGGCCAAGACCTCCCCTGCTCAGAAGCTGCCCGCGCGGCCTGAGCCGCTTGGCGGCAGCTCGCCGGCCTGGACGTCCGCTGTCATTCCGAGGAATACGACAGCCACCGGCCCCGTCTCGACGGACAGTCGCGGTAGGCGTGGGTGCCACCGGCGGAGTCGGGACGGATGAGCGCCTGCCGTCCTCGTCAGAGCTTGAGCAGTTGAGCCGGAGCGAGCTGGGTGGTGGCGACGTAGTCAGCCGCAGTGCTGGAGCCCGCGTTTCCGGGCCGTAGCACTGCGGCCACTGGCGCCCCGGACCCGGCCCGGTGATGGTCGACGAACGCGACGAGCGGATGATGACCGAAGGTCTTCTTCCATGTCGCGGCGGCGTCCTGCTCTTCCGACCACGCGATCACCAGCACGCCGCCAATTTCCACGATCACCTGGATATCGGCTACCGGACTGCTCGTACCCGCCAACGCTCATACTCACTGGCGAGCCCGGGGCCGTGTCGAGCGGATTGCCGCGAAGGCTTTCGGTCCGGATGCGGCGAAGGCGTAGACCAGGCGGGGGAGATCGTCGGATCGGCGGCCACCGGGCCGAACACGACCGGATCGGCCCGCAGCAGGCCGACACCGGCCAGGCAGCCCCCGCCCAGAGCTGTCGCGAGTGCGACGTCCAGAAGGATCCATCCGAAATCGTGTGCAGCCTGCGGCTTTCGCCACGGTTCCAACGCCTCCAATATCGCGTTCGCCAGACCGGACTTGAGAGCCGCCTCGACCAGCAGCAACGACCTGGCCTGCGAGACCACCGAGCGGCCACCACCCTCGACCCGGACACGCGGGTATGACCCGCCGCTCTCCTTCACCTGGAAAGTGCCTCTTCCACTACCACCTGCAGGACCCCCCCAGTAAGCCCTATCGCCGTAGGTCAGGGGCGCTTTCTGCTTCCCCGGCCGCCTGCCGGACACCAAGCCTCATGAAAGCCTGAGGCTGATAGCCGACAGCGCGCGTTCGGCTACCACGATCCGCGCGCCGCGACGAGTGCGCCCGACGGGCAGAAGGACATTGAAGGACTGTCATACCCGTGTCCTATCGTCGCTCGCATGACCAACAGCCCCGCACCCGAATGCCTCTCCTTCGCAGAGGCCGACACTCGCCTCGTGCAGGCTCTCTCCGCCTCCTTCGAGGGCGACTATGACAATGTCCTGCTCTTCGACGGCGATCTGGTACTGGAGGGGGACTTCCTCCACGCCGTCGCCGGGATCGGGAATCTGGACGACGTGGACCTTGTGGTGATCACCGGCGATCTGACCGTGTCCGGCCCGATCGAGCTCTACGAGCCTCTGCCGGGGCTCTACGTCGGCGGCACCACCCGGGCCGAGACCCTTGAGGGCGGCGACTGCGAAATCTACATCCAGGACGGCACCTTCACCCATCTCGTCTACGGCGAATACAACCACGGCATCCTGGAGACCTGCACCGTAGAGACCCCATGGGTCATCAACTACGACCACGATCTCCGCGTTTCCGCCCCCGGCGCTCGCCTGGTGGACAACTACGGCAACGATGACAACGCGGACTTCGCAAGGCGCGAGAACATCGTGGAGTCGTTCGTCACCGAGGTCGTCGACCCGGAATACAAGCGCATCAAGGTCCCGGAGTTCCTGGAACGGCTACGGGCCGGACTGCCGGTCCTGCGCCCGGGTGCGCGGACCGCGAACGATGCGGCGCTGGCGGACATCGCGCGTGCCCGGGCCGACCGGGTGCTCCATCTCGATCTGTCGGAACGCAAGCTCAAGAAGTTCCCTGCCGAGGTGCTGCAGATGCCATGGCTGCGCACACTCGTCCTGGACGGCAACCCCATCGGGCGACTCCCCGACGAGATCGGCACCCTGACCGACCTGGAACTTCTGTCGGTACGAGACTGCGGCCTGGCCGAACTGCCCGCCTCCATCGGCCGACTGTCCAGGCTGCGCGTACTACGGATCGCCGGCAACACCACCTACGACTTCTCCACCGAGCCCACCCACCGGCCGATCAGGCTGCCAGACACCATCGGCCGGCTCACCACGCTAGAGGAACTCGATGTCTCAGAACTGTCCAGCAAGCCCTCCGACACCGGCGAGGCACTGCCCGACACCACAACCTTCGCGCTCCCAGAGACGGCCGGAAACCTGATACACCTGCGCCGGCTGGTGGCGAACCAGACCAACCTGGTGTTCCCGGCATCGATGCAGGGCCTGGCCAGCCTGGAAGAAATCTCCATGGCGGGAAGGAGCTGGAGGTACCTCAAGCGGTTCCCCGAAGCCCTCACCGGCTTCCCAAACCTGCGCAAGCTCGAGCTCAGGGGCAACTTCTTCCAGGAGGTCCCCGCCACACTGCTGCGCCTGACCAACCTCGAGGAACTCGACCTCGACAATGCCCTCGGACTGGTGAAGACCCCGCTGCCCGACCTGTCCCGGCTGCCCAAGCTGCGGGTGCTGAAGCTGAGCGGACTCACCGACCACACAGGTGTACCGGTTCCGCCGCACGAGCTGCTGCGGCCCGTGCTCGCGAATCCCCTGCCCGCGCTGGAGGAGCTGGAGATCGACCGCTGGGGACCGATCGACCGCTGGGGAGCGGGGGACAGGGGCGGGCGTGATCCGATGACCGCCGACGTCATCGCCGGAATCGGCGCCTTCCAGAGCCTGAAGAGGATCGACCTGTCCTTCAACGGGCTGACCGAGCTGCCCGACGGCTTCTTCACCCTGCCCGCCGTCGAGCAGATCGACCTTCGCTACAACGCCCTCTCCAGAGAGGTCCGCCGACGGGTCGCCGACGCCTACCCCGGCGCGCGCATCGACTTCCGCGACCAGCGCGGCGTCGACAGCGACTCCGAGCGCGAGCAGGCAACGGCGGCCGACAGCCTGATCACACAGGCCAACGCGCTTCGCGGCCGAGGGGAATGGTCGGCGGCACTCGCCGAGTACGACAAGGCCATCGCCCAGTACACCGAGGGCGACGCCGACTCCGCCTACGGCCTGCTCTACGCCTACTACGGCAAGATGTGGATCCACGCCAAGGTCGGCCACGGCGACGAGGGCACCGAGCAGTACCGGGCCCAGCACCGCCGCGACGGCTTCGCCGTCGCCGAGACCTGTATGCGGCTGGTGCCGCCGGTCTGGCAGATCTTCCACTTCACCGACGAGGGACAGTTCCAGCGCGAGGTCGTCCGCTACGCGACCAACTTCCTCGCCTGGGAAATCATCCATGCCGAAGACCCCGCCCCCACCCCGAAGGACCTCACCGACGCCCTCCGGCTGATCGAAAAGGGCGTGGCGTGCGCCGACGGCGGCGACCACCTGTATCTGCATGACACCTACGCCCGGGTTCTGCTCGCACTCGGCCGAGAGTCCGACGCATGGCGGGAAGTCCAACGGGCACTGGCCATCGACCCCGCCTTCGCACCACTCCAGGACCTCAGAGTGGACCACCCGGGTACCAGGCGTGGGCCGACAGGAGCGCCGGAACCGGGGACTGACCTGGGCATGCGAAACCTGGCCGCTGGCCAGGTGCGCCGGGCGTCGTGGCAGAGGTCCCGGCCTGCCTCCGGCCTCAGAACGCGTTCGCGGACGGGGCTGGAGGAGGGACATCGGGGCCAGACACCCCGCCCGTCGCCGCCTTCAAGCGGTTCCTGCTGGCCCAGCCCGTCCGTGGGCGTGCAGATGTGGTCGAGGCCCCGCCGAGGTCCCACTCTGCGTCAACCCCCGAAGGACTTCCGACGTTGACCACTTAGGAAGTGACGGCATACGCGGTCGCTCTGGCGGAACCCCTTCCGGGGAAGCTGGCATGATGATGTCCTGTGATCGGAAGACAGGGGATGCCCGTGGCTGTTCTCATCCGGTCCGAGGAGTGGCCCGAACGCAGTCTGCTGGGAGTGCTGTCACCCCCGGCGCGGGAGGAACTGCTCGGCCTGGGTACTGAAGTCCGGTTCCAAGCGGGTGACGTGCTGCTGAGGGAAGGGTGGCACGACAGGCACGCGCTGCTGCTGCTGTGCGGGTTCGTCAAGGTCACCGCGACCGTGGAGAACGGCGAAACTTCGCTGCTGGCCGTCAGGGCCGCTGGGGACATCGTGGGCGAGATGGCGACCATGGACGGAGCGCCGCGCTCGGCGACGGTTATCGCCTGTGGCCCGCTGACCGCCCGGAAACTGCCAGCCGACGTGCTGCGGGAGTTGGTGCGGAGCAGCCCCGAGATCTCGATGGCCCTGATGGGGATAACCGCTAACCGGCTGCGCTGGGCGAATCGTCGGCGGCTCGACTTCCGCGGCTATCCAGCGAAGGTGCGGCTGGCCCGCCTGCTGGTGGAACTCGCCGAGTGCTACGGATCTTCTCGGGCCGAACAAGTGGTGATCGGCTGCTCGCTGACACAGCCGGAGCTGGCCACGATGGTCGGCGCCGCCGAGACGACCATCCACAAGGTGCTGAGTGAACTGCGCGGGGAGCGTCTACTGAAGACCGGCTACCGCACTACCACGATCCTGGACCTCGACGGCCTCAAACGGCTCGCGGACCTGGGCCCCTGACGGCCGTAGCCGAGTCGACGTCAGGTCAGCACCGGCAGCAGGGTCGCGCTCAGCCCCGCGCTCACCCCCATGACAGCAGTGCACACCACCGCGCCCGACAGCCAGCGGTACTTGCGAACGGCGACTTGGGCGAGAAACCGCACGGTGTGCGACAACTCCCGGCGATCTATGGCCTCGTCCCGGTCCGCGTCGGCCGAGGACGGCGGATCGGCAGGCACGATGTCGGGGCCCGACGCCAGCTGGACGAAGCAGTACCTGTTCCCGGCCGGGCCCCGCAGCATCCGCGGCCGCAGCGTCGCCGCCAGGCACACCACGCCCCCGACCAAACCGCAAACGAACAGCGCCAGCGACACTCCGGCGAACGCCCCAGCCGCGCCACCCCGCTCCCAGGCGGGTATTGCCCGGCCGATCCACGCCTCCGCTGTCCCGGCCAGCGCCGCCTGCGCCGCCGCCAGGATCCCCGCCTTCGCGTCCGCGTGCTGGTGGGTCGTCTGCAGCGCGGTGAACATGTACTGCGCGGGGCGGCCGCTGGCCGCCTGCCCGGGCGGTGCCATGAGGTCTCTCCTCCGGTCGACGAGAACAAGGTCCGTCCAGTAAGCGGACGAACGTCCCGACCGGACCAGTCACTTGTGCGGGATCTCTCCACTTGGTTCTCCGGACTTCGGAAACCCTCGTATCTCTCGGCAACCCGTACTTCCACAGGGTTCACACCCGAACACGGGTGTACGAATGCTGTGTGCCGGCGCCCGCCTTCGGGGGAGCGGACGGGCGCCGGCATCCCCGACGAGTGACTGTGGAGCAACTCCGTTGCTTTGAAGGGCATTTGAGAAAATGCGTAAACCTCCCCTCCGAAGTTCGTGTACCAAGAGGTGTCATGACAGGGAACGGTATGGACGGGCCGGGTGACGTACGGGCGTTCGGACGGAGGCCGCTGCTGACGGTCGACGCGAAGGGATACGGCGGCGTCGACGCGGAGACACAGCGGCAGTTCCAGGAAGCGATCGTGCGGTTGCTGGACGAGGCGGCCGCCACCGCCGAGCTGGACCGCGAGGTATGGGAGACGCAGGAGGGCGGGGACTCGCTGTTCGCCGTCCTGCCCGCAGATGCCTCCGAGCCCGCCCTGGTCGACAAGTTCATGCGCGCCTTGGACGCCGGTTTGCGAACCTTCAACTTCGGCCGGCAGCGGCAGCCCTGGCTCCGGCTGAGAGCGGCCGTCCACTTCGGCCCGGTGGCGCTGGGCGCCAACGGCTTCATCGGACGGGCCGCGGTCGAGATCAGCCGCATCCGCGACTGCGCGGCGCTGCGCACCGCTCTGGACCGGGCGCCGTACGCCTGCCTGGCCGTCGCGGTGTCGGAGACCGTCTTCGACGTCGTACGGGAGACGTATACCAGTATTCCTGCGGATGAGTTCCGGCAGGTGAGTGTCGAGGAGAAGGAGCACCGGGGGGAGGCTTGGATCTGGCTCCCGGGCGCCGACGTACGGCAGCTGGACTTGGAGCCGCATCCGCAGGAGACCGCACCGGGCTCCGGGCCCACCGTCGGCAACCTGCGCAGCGGGGACGGCAGCGCGATCGCCGTGGGCCACGGGTCCAGCGCGAACGTCACCAACGGACCCGGCGGTCCGCCCTTCCCGGGCTCCGAAACCGCGGGTGACCGGCCGTGACCGAGAACTCTCCCGGGCAGCACGAGGCGGAGGGCCCGGGACCGAGCGTCAACTACCTGCGCAGCGGCGAGGGCAGTGCGATCGTGGTCGGGCACGGCGGCAAGGCAGCGGTCACCAACGTCTATGGCAACCGCCTGCCCGCGATCGAGGAACTCCCCGCCCCGTCCACTCCCGTGTCCGAGTGGCTTATGACGCAGCCCAGCCGCCTGCTGGACGCACGAAGCCACGTCGTGCCCTTCATCGGCCGGGAAGCCGAGCTGGAGCGGCTGCGGCAGTGGCGGGACGCCCGGGACGCGCGAGTGTCGGTCCTGCTGCTGCACGCTCCCGGCGGGCAGGGCAAGACCCGCCTCGCCACGGAGTTCGCCGAACGGTCCCGGAGCCCGGAACTGCCGGCGGCCGAGCGATGGCAGGTCCTGCAGGCGGGATTCCGGGGTGTCCTCGTCGGACCGTCACCGTCGGGTGACGAAGCCGCGCAAGCAGACGCCGAGGCTGGAGTGCTCCTCATCGTCGACTACGCCGATCGGTGGGCGCACAGCGAACTGGAACGCCTGCTGTCCCACTCCGCCCTCAACCGGCAGCGGCCCACACGGATCCTGCTGATCGGCCGGACCGTCCGATGGTTCGCGGCACTCCGCGGTGAACTCAGCGAACGTCGTGCCGCTGCCGACGACCTGCTGCTTCCTTCGCTGGCTGCGGACCGGATGCAGATGTTCACCGCCGCCCGTGACCGCTACGGCGCCAACGACCTGTACGGCCTGGGGGACACCGCGCAGATCCAGCCGCCGGGCTCCCTCGACAACCGGGACTTCGGCCTGACGCTGAACCTGCACATGGCTGCGCTGGTCGCCGTCGACGCCCACGCACACGGCAAGAAGCCGTCGTTCACCGAGCCGCACGAGCTGTCGGCGTACCTGCTGGACCGTGAACGCCTGGCATGGCAGCGGCTCTACGATGCTGGCAGGGAAGGGCAGACCTACCGGACCGACCCCGATGTCATGGCTCAGACCGTGTTCACCGCCGTACTCACCGGAGCGGTCAGCCACACCACGGGGAAGCGGGCCCTGCAGGAACTGGACCTGCCCGAACACTCCGGGTATCTCCTGAAGGACCACCGGTTCTGCTACCCGCCCGCCGACCGGGCGCTGGTCCTGGAACCCCTCTATCCCGACCGGCTCGCGGAGGACTTCCTCGGCCTGCTCACACCTGGGCACGACATCACCTCCTACGAACCCGACCCCTGGACGAGCAATGTCCCCCGCGCCCTGACCGCGCAAGGCGATCTCCGGACGGTCATCGCCCCGCGCGCGGTGACCTTCCTCGCGTCTGCCGCAGCCCGCTGGAGCCACGTCCGTGAGGACGTCCTGTACCCGCTCCTGCGCACCGATCCCGGCCTCGTGATCGCCGCCGGCAGCCCGGCTCTGACCACGCTCGCCGCGCTCGCCGAGACAGGCGGCCCGAGCGGCACGGAGGGCGGCCTGCTGGATCCCGGCCTGCTGACCGTGCTGGAAGCCGTCGAAGGCCGTATGTCCGGCCGTGACGTCGACCTGGACATCGGCATCCTGGCGATCACAGAGGTGCTGACCGCCCACCGCCTGGCCACCACGACGGACCCCGGCGAGCGGGCCTGGCTGTACGGCACCCTGTCGTGGCGCCGCACCAACGCCGGCCGCAGAGAGGAGGCGGTCGCCCCGGCCGAAGAGGCCGTACGCCTGTACCGGGAGCTCGCCGAAGACGAGGAGGGCCCCGAGACTGGGGCTGGCCCCGACCACCTTGGCCGCTTCAGTACCCTGGCGACCTCGCTGGCCACCCTCGGTGACCGACTGTCCGACGTGGGCCGACTGGAGGACGCGCTCTTCCTCTCCGAGGAGTCTGTGGCGATCAGCCGCCGCCTGGCCAAGGCCGACCCCGCCACCTACCGGACCGGCCTGGCGAGGTCGCTGACCAGCCTCGGTAACCAGCTGCACCGCCACGGTCGACAGGAGGAGGCCCTGGCCGCCATCCAGGAAGCCACCGACCTGGACCGGGAACGGGCGGAGAGGAACCCCGCCGCCCACCGGGGCGACCTCGCGACGGCGCTCGGCAACCTCGGTCTGCACCTGTACGAAGCAGGTCGCAAGGAAGATGCCTTGGCCGCCACGGAGGAGGCCGTGGATCTGTTCCGGCGACTGGCTGCCCGCAACCCGGGCGCCAACGACCACAACTTGGCCGCGGCGTTGGCCAATCTCGCGCGCCCGTTGCGTGATCTGGGTCGCTTGGCGGATGGCTTGAGCGTCAGCCAGCAGGCCGCTGACCTGTTCCGGCGACTGGCCGAGGTGAATCCCGCCGCCTACCAGCCCGATCTGACGCTCGCCCTCCTCAATCTCGGCAGGTTCCTCGCGGAGCTGGGGCGTGAGCAGGAGGCGCTCGCTCCGGTCCAGGAAGCCGTGGACATCCAACGGCAGCTGGTCGAGGACGGCTTCGGCGACCAGCGCCTCCACCTGGCGGACTCGCTGAACAGCCTCGGTAGCCGGCTGTGGGATCTGGGCCGCGAGGAACAGGCCCTGGCCGCCGCCCAGGAGGCCATCGACCTGTACCAGCAGCTGGCCGTCGCCCACCCCACCCTCGACCTCCCCGGACACCGGGACGCCCGGCAGCTGATGTCCCTTGCCCGGGCGGGCGACTGGGAGCAGGCCTGGGCCGCCCGGCAGGAGGCCGCCGACCTGTGCCGGCAACTGGACGAGGCCGCCCCCGGCACCGACCTCTCGTCCCTCGCCACGTCGCTGGCGACTGTCGGCAAGACCTTTGCCGAGCTGGGGCTGCCCGAGGAGGCCGGAACGGCAGTGGAACGGGCCGTCACCGTCCACCTCGAAACCGGCGGCCGGCGAAGCGCGGCGGAACTGCTCCTGGACTTCGGCAGGTCGCTGTCCGAGATGCGGCGGACCGAGGATGCGGTCACCGCCCATGGGCGGGCCGCCGCCCTCTTCCACGAGATCGGCGATCTCGGTCTGGAGGCTGCCGCGTTGGCCAACCTCAGCGGCGGTCTGGCCAAACTGGAAAGGACCAGCGAGGCCGCCGACGCCTCCGGGCGGGCCGCGGCCGTCTACCGGGAAACAGGTGAGCGGCACCTGGAGGCTGTGGCACTGACCAACCAGAGTTACGCTCTGACGTCGGCGGAGCGCTACGAGGAGGCGGTGACCGTCTGTCGGCGCGCCCTCGATGTCTTCGAGGAGAACAGCGTGGGCGCCGCGCGGGGCGCGATGCTGCACAACCTCGGTAACGCGCTGTTGAGACTGGGCCGGTTCGAGGAGTCGCTTGCCCCCACCCGGGAGGCCGTCGCCGACTACCGTGAGAGGGGCAGGAGCGGCATGGAGGCCGACTCCCTGCGCAACCTGGGCGACGCCCTGTGCGAGCTGAAGGGGTACGAGGAGGCTGTGACGGCCTATGAGCGGTCCGCGGCCCTCCTGGGCGAGACTGGTGAACGCGGGGCCGAAGGCCGGGTGCTCTGCATGCTCGGTGCGGCCCTGAGTAAGCTGAGCCGGTTCGAGGAATCGGTCACCGTCTCCACGCGAGCCGCCGCCCTTCTGCACGAGGCCGACGACCGCCGCAACGAGGCCACGGCACTGATCAACCTGGGCGGCGCCGCCGCTGAGGCGGGTCGGTTCGCCGAGGCCGCCGGGGCATGCGGAAAGGCCGCCGCCCTCTTCCGCGAGGTGGACGATCACAACGGCGAAGCCGGCGCGCTGACCAACCGGAGCAACGCGCTGGCGGAGGCGGGTCGGCACGAGGAGGCCATCACCGCCTGTGAGCAGGCCATCGACCGCTACCGCACGGCGGGCAACGGCCCACGTGAACGCACGATGCAGAAGATCCTCGGCATCCGTCTGTACGAGGCCGGACGGCCCACCGAGGCCATCACCGCCCTGGAGCGAGCACTCGCGCTCTGCCGCGAGGCCGGTGACTGTCACACGGAGGGCCAGTCACTCTTCACCTTTGGCGTCACCCTTGTCCGCATGAAACGGTTCGAGCGAGCCGCCGCCCTCTGCCGGCAGGCCGCCGCCGTCTGCCGCGAGACCGGCGACCGCGACAGTGAGGGCGCGGCGCTGCAGTGCCTCGGGACCGCGCTGACGGCACTCGACCGCACCGAGGAGGCCATCACCGCCCGTCGAGGGGCCATCGAGGTGTTCCGCGTCACGGGAAACCTCGGTTCGGAAGCCTCAACGACGGGTGAACTGGGCTCGGACCTCGGCCGGGTGGGCCGGTACAAGGAATCCGTCGTCGCCAGCAGGCGGGCCGCTGAGCTCTACCAGCGGCTCGGCGACGGCCGTCGCGAGGCCAAGGCCCTGTCGAACCTCGGTTTCGGTCTGCTGAGCGACGGGCAGTACGAGCAGTCCATCACCGTCTGTTCACGGTCGGCGGCCCTCTTCCGCGAGCACGGCGACGTGCACGGTGAGGCAGACGTACTGGAGAACCTGAGCAATGCCCTGTCGCCGGTGGGGCGGATCACCGAATCCATCGCCGCCGCGCGGCGGTCCATCGACTGTTTCCGGGCGTCGGGCGACGAGCGCCGTGAAGCGGTGGTGCTCTACGCGCTGGGCGAGGTCCTCCATGATGCGAAACGGCACGAGGAAAGCGTCCCCCTCTACGAGCGGTGTGCCGACATCATGCTGAGGCTCGGTTTCACCGACACCTTGGGCTCGGCCTATCTCAACCTCGCGCGCGCCCATGAGGCTTTGGACCGGCCGAACGAGACCATCGCGGCCCGCCGACGGGCGGCCGATGTCTCCTCGGGCGTGGGTGATCGGGACAGCGAGGCCAGAGCCTGCTACCTCCTCGGCCGCACGCTCGCGGCAGCGGAACGGTACGAGGAAGCCGCCATGGCCTACCTTCAATCCGAGGCCGCGCATGCCGCGACCGGCGATCGGCGTGGCCAGGGCACCGCCCAGCTCGACTTGAGCAAGACACTCCTCAAAGCAGGTCAGTTGAGGCCGGCCGTCTCCTTCGGCCTGGAGGCCGCCTCACTGCACGGCCTGATCCTGGGCCGTGCCTCCGAGGGCCAGGTGCTGTACCACCTCGCCCACGAGTTCATGACCGTTGGGCAGCAGCAGCCGTCCCACCCGCTGGTCCAGCGGTACCTGAAGGAGTCCCTCCCGCTGGTCCGGCAGTACCTCACGATCTGTGAGGAGACCGGAGACCGGCGTGGAGAGGGCGCGGCAGTGATCCTGCTGGGAGGCCTGCTGGTGGATGTCCAGCAGTACGCGGAGGCCCTCACGGTGAACCGTCGGGCCGTCGAGTTCTACGCAAACGGCATGGCCACCAGCCTCGCCGTCAACTTCAACCAAGACGCCAACGCCGTCGGCCTGCAGATCGCGCGGAGCCAACTGGCCAAGGCCGAGCGAGGCCTGAAAATGGGCCGCCACTGGTGACAGGGAACCCCACGCACACCAACTCGGCGAATACTCAGCTCCGCGCTACCAGGATCCGGGGGCGTCGGCCGTGTCCGCAACACCGCGTTGGACCTGGACCTCGCCGACGCGGTGAATGCGGCGCTGGCTGCGGACCCGGGATCATCGTCCTCGACCACGGCCGGATCGTGGAGTCCGGGACATTCGACTCCCTGCTCGACGCGGTCGGACTGTTCGCCGAGCTGTACAAACTGTCCCAAGACCGGTGAAAACCTCTGGCGCGTCAGCCCACGGTGGCGAGGATGACTGCCATGGAGTCGTAGCTTGCATCAACGCCCTCATGGTTGCCGAGGCGGTGCCGCTCAAGGCGGATGGCGCCGAGGTGCCGGGCTTCATAGATCTTCTGACGCCATCGCGCGTCTTCGGACCGGTTCAGGGGTCCGTAGGTCTCCCAGAACGCCTGCCGCTCGTCGGACTTGGCCAGCACCATGCGGATGGTCCAGTCGGCCGCCGGATCGCCCCACCACGTCCGGTCGAAGTCGTACGCGCCAGTGATCACGGGTTCCAGGCTCTGGTGATCGAGCTGTGTGTTGGGGAGCCACAAATCCCCAGCCAGCATCCGCGGCTCAGCAATCTCGTCGAGGACAGGCTGGTGGTGGTGTGCTGCCGTGATGACCTTGCGGACATCGGAGGCGTCGAGGCCGACGCCCTCCAGGTCCGCGGCGATGTCCTCCAAGGAGGCGGCGACCGCCTCGCTCCACCTGCCCTATCCCGGACCGGTGATGGGCCCGAACGCGGGGCCCCGGACGTCGTGGACGCGCCGTGCGATTTCGCCAAGCTGCCGGTAGTACACCGGCCACGTCGAGCGCGGGTACGTGCGTAGGTGCTCGGTCGCCGGGATGCCGTCGAGGAGCGACTGCACCATGTAGTCGCGGCCGATGATCTCGTGGGTGAAGTCGGCCGCGAGGACGCGTGGCATGAGCGGTGCGAGCGCCGCGAGGTAGGGCAGGCTGGCGTACTCGTTGCGCATCAAGGCGCGTTCCGAGGTGAACTGACACTCCGGTTCCGGGGCGATCCGAAGAATCACCGCACGCTCGCGGCCCGCGACGGTGACACGGTACGTCGTGTTGTACATCCCGGTGCCGAGCTCGGCCGCCGAAACAACCTCGGTGTCCGTTCCGAAAGCGCGGCAGCAGATCGCCTCGATCTCTTCAGGGGTCACGGACTGCTGGAACGCCCCGGGGGCCCGCGTGATGGGCCGGAACTCCATGAGCGTCGTCCTTTCCCTGGGCGCGGTCTGCCAGGGCACCGTATCGCGGATGGCAGCTCGGGAAGGGCCAGGTCACCGGCGCCGCCGAGGGGGAAGGTGCGGGGGACGTGCCCCGGGCAGCCGAGGTACGTGTTGTGCGGATTCGAGTTCGGCGCGTGCCTGCTCCAGTTCGAGCGACAGCTCGGCGGTGACCCGCACCAGTGCCGAGTTCCTCTCCTGTTCTGTGGCCAGCGCGGCTTTGGTGTCCTTGAGCTCTTGCTTCAGTACGACGTTCTCCTCGGCGACCTTCTGGACTGCATCCGGTGTGTAGGACCGGGCCCTGGCCTGGGCCTGGAACTCCTCCACGAGGTCCTTGTGGTCGCCGTAGACGACATCCCTGCGCAGGCCGCTTTCGACGATCAGCTCGCTGCCGGTGAGTTTCCCGGTCGTCGACCGCAGCGGCGTGCCGGCGAGCAGGCGGGCAGCGGCGGCCCGGATCGCTGTGCGTTCGGCGTCCTTGTCCCTGCTTCTGCGCGTCATGCTGCGTCACCCTCCTTGCTGATGGCGGGCCGGATCGCCTCGTGGTCCTCGATGATCGTGCGGGCTCGTGCGGCCAGGGCGGCGGCGCGGGCGCGCCGCGGTTGCGGTGCAAGGGGATCGTGTGCCGTCGTCTCCCAGGCGGGGATTTTGCTGTGGAGCTGGGCGATGTCGCGGTCGGTGTAGACCAGGTTGGTGCACGAGCTGCGGCAGAACGACCCGTCGGGGCCGCTGTCCGCCGGCAGTCCGAGGGCGAGCTTCTCTCGGCGGCACTCGGCGGTCTCCGCGCGGTGGACGCAGGTCATGGCGTCGCCGTGGTGGATGCCGGGATCGGCCTGGCCGGGTAGCCGCTCGACGCTGCGGACGGAGCGCACGACGCGTCCGGAGAACCGCGCGACGCCGGAGAGCCGGTAGCGGTACTCGTCGGCGGACGGCCCGCTGACGTGCTCGCCGTCCTGGATCCGGGTCCAGTCGTCTTCGTTCTGTTCCATGACCATCTCCAGTTTCTCGACCGCCAGGCCCTCCAGCCACGAGGTGTCGCCCTCCCCGGCGTAGCGGAGTGTGACCTTGGTGGAGACGTGCGAGTACTGCAGTGCGGCGGCGATCAGTCCGCGCGGCCGGCGCACGATGAAGTACGCCAGGGTCCGTCTTGTGTCCGCAGAGACCGTGTGCGGATCACCTCGTGTGGCGATTGAGCAGGTCGCTCTTCAAGGCACCGTTCGCGACGCCGATCGTCGAGCGTGTTGCATTCCGCGGGATGTCCTGTGGTGCGGATCACTTGCCTTCGGTGCTCGCCGGGCAGCGTTGTCAGTGGGGGCTGACATCGTGCCTCCATGCGTGAACTGGTTGAGCATGTCGATGAGCATGACCGCGTGCTGGGAGTCGTCGACCGAGATGAGGCGGTGCGTGAGAACTGGCCGCATCGCATTGCAACGACGATCTGTCGTGATCGCGAGGGGCGGATCTTGGTGCTGCGGCGGGCCGAGACGATGTCCCGGTTCCCGGGCTACTACGACGTGATGGTCGGCGGCGCCGTGAACGTGGGCGAGTCGTATGAGCAGGCGGCAGTCCGCGAGCTGGCTGAAGAGCTGGGCGTTCGTGTGCCGGTGAGGTTCCTGTTCAAGTTCCTTTGCCGCGCAGGGATCAGCCCCATCTGGCTCGGGGTGCATGAGGCCGTAGTGCCGGAGGCTCTGGTGCCGGACCCGGTCGAGATCGAGTGGCAGGACTGGATGACAGTGGACGAACTGCGTGCGGTCGCTGATGAATGGCTCTTCGTCCCGGGAGGGCGGGAGGCTCTGCGCCGATATCTGGAGTCCGGAATCGGCAGCGGTGCGGGCGAGCCAGCGGCTGGATGATCGGCGATGCGGGTCGCCACGGTTCAGGGCAAGCATCAGCTGCAGGAGCCGATGACGGCGGTTCGCGGCGTTGGAAGGCGCCTGACCTTGGATTCCCCGGCGGTCGCTTCGCGGAGCCGGACGATCTCCTCGTACTGGGCGGCGAGCCGGGCCAGGGCGGGCGCCGGGCGCGTACCGGGACGGGCCAGTCGTCGTCTGCTCGGCTGGATCGATCATGAAGTCCTCATCACTGCAAGGGTGTTCGGGTTGCATCGCTGGTTGTGCCGGGACGCGGGTGTGGCGCCGCACCCGTGCCCCGGCGGGGCTCAGCGGCCCCTGCGGCGCGGCACCTTCAGCTCCTCGAAGCGGGGCCCGTCACCGTCCCGGACCCGCTGCCAGGCCCTGCGGTACAGGTCGGCGGCGGGGTCGACCGGAACCAGTACGTCCAAGGGCACCCTCTCGCCGCTGACCAGGTGCCCGAACAGCGGCAGCTTCCACTGCTCCACAGGGAGCGCCGGCTTGGCGAGGTTCACCCAGCCGCCGGGCAGGAACAGCGAGCGCCCGGCCCGGGGGCGTTTCGCCTCCACCACCAGCTCGGTGGCGGCCAGTTCGGCACCGGCGGCCTTGAGCCTGTCCGGCTTCCACCCGGTCCACCGCGCCGCGTTGCGGTCGGTGGGGTCGGGCATCGCCAGCAGCATCAGGTAGAGCACGGCGGCGTCGTCCCCGAGGCCGTACTCCTTCGCCGCCTCGGCGACCAGGTCCGGCACCGACCGGGTCGGGTCCTGCGGCCACCAGGTGCCGTCCTCGTCCCGCTCGCCCGCGACCGGACCGCCCGGGTCGGCGAGCACAGCCTCGAACCGCGGGTCCCGGGCGAGCCGCAGCGCCGTCTCGATTTCGGACGACGGCCGGTCACCGCGCAGGACGCGGAGGTACGAGTCGGTCCCGGCCGCGTCCAGGAGGGCGGGCCGGACCGCCGGGTACAGGTACCGGGTGCCGGCCAGGACCACGGCTCCGTACCGCTCCCAGTCCTCGCCGGTCTCGGTGGGCGTACCGGCCGTCGTGCGGAACTTGTCCAGGTCGCCGGCGCCGAACTCGCCGCCCAGGTTGAGCATCAGGCCCGGATGGGCGAGCCGGTCCCGGACGGCGGCCAGTGCGCCGGGCAGGGCCGCGCGCACCGGGTCTCCCGCAGGCAGCCGGTGGGACAGCCACGCGACCAGTGTCATGGTGCTGGGGAACACGCTGCGGGTGAAGCCGACGGCGTGCGGGTCGGCCTCCTTGACGCCGTAGTCGCTGACCCTCCAGGCCAGGTCGCAGCTCAGCTCCGGCGCGCCGGCCGGGTCGAGCAGCGCGGGCAGCGCCCGGCGGGGAGCCCACCCGGTCCCCAGTGCCTTCGAGGTCTCGGCGACCAGCGTCGCCGGCGCGGCGGGCCGCCGTCCCACCGCACGCAGCCACACCTCGGCCGCGGCGGCGACGTCCGGACCGTCGGTCCACAGCCGGGCGGGCTCGGCGGGCAGCAGCGCCGCGACGACCTCCCGCCGGACACGGGCGCCGGGGTCACGCAGGTCCTCCAGGGCGACGTCGACGTCGACCTGCTTCAGGCCGAGCCTGGTGAGCACCTTGCCGGGTACGGAAGCGGCGTGATGCCCGTAGTACGGCATGCCCGCCACCACCAGCGCGGCCTTGCCCTCGCTGACTCCGGTCAGCCGGGCGAACTCCCGTATCGCCGCCTCCGGGAACGCCGGGGCGGGGCCGCGTGCGTCGGATTCGGACAGGAACGCTGCCGGCCAGCCCGCGTTCCGGGCCTCGCCGACCGGTCCGGAGGACCGCACCGTGTACGGAGCGGGCACCTCGAAGCGGCCCGACGGATCGTGGAACAGCGCAGTGAAGGAGCAGCCGTGCTTCTCGTCGAAGTCCTCCTTGTCCACGACGGCGAGGAAGGCGCCGCCGTCCAGTGGCAGCAGCCCCAGCCAGGTACCGTCGCGCGGCTCACCGCCGGGCTTGGTCAGGTGGCTCGCGTCGAGGTGCAGCGTGAACCGGCGCCACCGGGGGGTTTCGGCGGCTGCGGCCAGCCCCAGAGCGTCGAGTTCGCGGAGCAGTTGGTGCAGGGCGTCCCGGTGCTCGGGCCGCGTGGTCGGGGCTGCCGCCCGGAAGGCCACGGCCGCGCACTGGTCGAGCAGCCTGTCCCACTGGGGCCTGCCGTCCGGCAGGCGGTGCCCGTCGAGGTGGGTGCGCACGGCGGATCCCGTCTGCGGGGCGGGCTGCAGGTCGCCGCGTACTGCCTGGCCGATGGTCATCAGGCTGTGGAAGGCGCTGTTGCCGTCCGGCCAGTAGGACCCGTCGGCGAGGCCGCTCAGTGCGTCGACGAGCAGCTCGTCGGAGGGGCCGGCCGGCTCGTCCTGGGGGCTCTCGTCCCCCAGCGTCTCGGCGAGCCGGGCGGCCACCCTGCCCAGCGTGGCCTGCTGCTCGGCGGCGCGGCGCACCACCCCGGCCACCCCGGTGACCAGTGCGGTGTCGGTGATGCCGGGCAGCAGCTCGCCTACCACCCCGTGCAGGCCCTCGTGCTCACCGGCGGCGTCCGCCACCTTCAGCAGCGCCGCTGCGGTGTCGCGGTCGATCCGGCGCAGGACGGCCGAGCCCTCCGGGTCGCGGGGGCGCAGGCAGTGCCAGTAGCGCAGTGGCGGCAGCAGCGTGGTACCCGCCGCGTCGAGCCCGGGCTCGCCACCCAGTTCGAACTCGGCGGTGATGACGCCGTCCGGGTCGATCAGGCGGATCGTCGACCAGCGCAGCACCAGTGCCCGGGCCCGGTCGTCGCCGGGCAGGGTCAGGGCGCGGGCCGGTGTGCCGGGGCCGTCGGAGCCGCCCGGCACGGTCATCGAGCGCCCGGCCAGGTCCTCGCCGCGCAGCGACCCGTCCGGCAGGCACACCACGCGCCAGCCCAGCAGGCCGCCCACCGGCACGCCCACCGGGGCCGGCTCGTCGGTGAACGCGGGCAGCAGCCAGCCGTCGACGTAGGTACTGTCCGCGGGCGCGTCGCGGACGGCGTCGGTGAGGAAGCCGGGCATGGCCCTGCGGCCGTACTCCCCGGTGGCCGGATCGTACTCGTACCAGCCACTGTCGCCCACCTGTTGCCAGACCCAGTACGACGTGCCGTCGCTGATCACCGCCCGGTTGCCGGGCAGGGTCGTGTCGCCCCGGTGCAGCACCCCCTCACCGGTGGTCCGCCCGCCGCCGGGCAACGGCAGGGTCGGGCTGCTGAGGATGTGCGGCCACCGGACCGACGATCCGTGGGGTTCGCCGCCCTGAAGGAGCTGTATGCGGTCGGCGGCGGTGTGCCAATACCCGCACAGGCCGCGGGGCGACTTCCAGTGGACGAGCAGCTCGCCGTCCGCGTAGTGGAAGCCAGGTGTGTTCCATCGGTCGATCTCCCCGGCGGGAATCCGCAGGTCGTGGGTGAGCACGGTGCCGTCGGCGCCGAGCACCCGGGCCTGCGTGAGGTTGGAGACGATCAGGTACGGCCAGGCGTCCGCGACAACCAGGTTGTCGCGGTCTGTCTTGTTCGTGGCGAGCTCGGTGACCGTCTGCTCCCAGGCGGGCCAGCCCAACTCGTCGATCAGTCCCGCTCGCAGCGTGCGGGCGAGCGCGCCGCCGCGGTCGGTCCCGACCGCCTGACGCACCTCGTCCGGGGCCAGGGCCAGTGCCTCGCCAGGCAGCCACGACAGGCGTCTCACAGCGGCGGGGAACTCCGGCAGGCTCGCGTCGACGGTGCGCCGGGCAACGTCGCGGACCCACTCGGCGAGCATCGGCCGCCCGCCGGGCGACTGGGCCAGCATCAGCACCATGTCGCGGTCGTACTGGTTGCTGAGCTGCTCGACCGCGCGGCGGAAGGCAGGGCGGAACCGGGTGTCGGCCGCCAGGGCCAGCAGGTCGCGCTGTGCTTCGCCGCCCGCCCAGCGTTTCAGGCCCAGCATCGCGTCCGGTTCGGGGTCGGCGACCGGGATCCTGAGGGCGAGCAGCAGGTCCAGCAGGTCCAGGTCCGGGTGCGCCCTCAGCGCCTCACCGGAAGCGGTGACTTCCGCCCGCAACCGGTCGGCGATCCGCTCCGTCAGCGCGCACAGGCGCGGCAGCGGCGTCCAACCCCGCCAGCCCGACCCCCGCCCGGCGAGGAAGCGCCGGAACCAGCCCGCCGTACCGTCGGCGGGCCGCTCCTGCTCGGGCACCTCACCGTCGCCCAGGCCGGCCGCGGCACTGGAGTCCTCAAGGATTTCCAGCCACAGGTCCAGCAGTTCCTCGTCGCCCTGCGGCATGGCGTTCAGCAGGGTGCCGCGCACCGCGGCGTCCCGCCGGGCGAGGGCGACCAGGGCCGGGCGGTGCGCCTTCCACCAGGCGGTGGCGGCCCGCATCGTGCCCGGCAGCTCCAGCAGCTCGGCCAGGTACTCCTGCTCCACCGCCCCCGCGTCCTGTCCCGCGGCCTTGGCCAGCCGCCGCAGATCGGCCGCCATCGCACCCGAAGGCGGCAAACCACCCGCCGTACGCCGCACACACAACCGGACGAACCGCCGCAGCGCCTCCTCGGCCGGGACCCGGGCAGCCAGTTGCTTCGCATACTCCGAAAGCGCCTTCAACGGCAGCACACCGGCCAGCGCGAACTCAAGGCAGACCGCGTCCAGCCGGTCCTCGTCCACCACCAGCCCGTGCTCGGCCTCCGCCTTCCGGGCCCGGTTGAACATCTGCGCCGCGTACGTGGCGTTGTCCACGCCGAGGAAGACCCGCCCGGCCTGCTCGTAGAAGGTCGGCAGGAAGTACGGGACGGACGCGGCCAGCCGCCCGGCCAGCTCCTTGCACGCGTCCAGAGCCGCCTTCGGCTTGGACTTCGCCTGCCGGGCGGCGCGCTCCAACTCGGGTACGACGGCCAGCGCATGGTGACCGTCCTGCGGATGGTGCACCAGCACCCACTCAGGGAAGCCGAGCGCCTGCCGCAGCCCCAGTCCGACGACCTCGGGTTCACCCGCCGGCGCCAGCCCCAGGAAGCCGGCCGCCAGGTCCTCCGCCGCGCCCAGCTCGCCGGGCACCAGCCGCACCACCGTACGGGCCTCAAGACCCGGATGCCGGTACGCGCGGGCGGTCAGCGGAACCGCACGCTCACCCCCCTCGGTGCCCGGCGGCAACACCGCACCGGCCGCGAGCAGTTCACCGGCCGCAGTCGACCCGCTCACGCGTCCGCGCCTTCCTCGATCACACGGCCGGCGTACAGGGCGGCGGCCATCCGCATACCCTCCGACCAGGCGACGGGACCGACCTCGCGCAGCGGCAGCGCCCGGCCCTCCTCGTCGTGCCAGTTCAGCGCGCCGGTCTCGGTCTCGCCGTCCCAGTACGGCTCCCCGATCCACACCGACGCCTCCACGGTCCGCGCCTCGTCGCGCACCCGGCTGGTGGCGTAGCCGCCGGAGACCCGGTAGCCAAGCGAAGTGGCCCGCGCCGCCAGGCCGTACCGGGAGGAGAACTTCCCCCCGGCGAAGTCCTTCACCTCGGTGGCCTTTTCAGCGAGGGCGTCCGGCTTGAGCCAGGTCGCCCGGTGGATCTGCTCGACCTTCTGCACCACGCCCAGCTCGGCGGCGAACTCCCGTATCTCCTCCAGGTCGGGCAGCAGCACCGGGTGCGGCAGGGTCACGGTCTCCGGGGAGATCCGTACGGTCTCGCCGTCCAGGGTGACGATCCGCAGCTCACCGGTATCGGTGGCGTCGCGCAGGAAGCCCGGCTCGTCCGGGTCGTCACCGACGACCACCAGGTCGCGCAGCGCCACCTGCCACGCCTCGTCGGGCCACACCCGCGCCAGCAGCACCGTCGGCACCGGCAGCGACGACACCATCCAGGTGTCCACCTGCGCCAGGCACGCGGTGGTGTGCCGGTCCAGCCACTCGGCGAAGCGCCGCAGCCGGTCCACCTCGGGATGGTCCTTGAGCGCCTTGGGCAGGGACTTCAACTGCTTTCCCGCCGACCGCCCCGTCGTGGCCCGCGCGGCCACCTTGCCCTCCACCAGGGCCACTTCATATCCTTCGCCCGCCGTCAGCCAACCCATGTCCGTCCACCCTCCATCTTCACGAACCCATCCATCGCGCACCGCGTCCGATGCCGCAGAAATCGCGGTCGTCGTTCCACCGGTGCGCCGTGCGCACCGGCCCTGTCACGGGGAGCCCAGCCACGCCCCCAGTGCGTCCGGGGTGTCAGGGAGCCCGTACTCCTCCGACAGGAGGATGCCGAGGTCCCCCGACTCCCAGATCCGGTCGCCGCCGAGCAGCGCCTGGAGCACGGCACGCTGAAACGGCGTCAGCGCCGCGGCACCGCTCACCTGACCGCTCACCTGTCTGGTGAGGGCGAAACAGGCCAGAGTCGTGGCCCAGTCCGCCGCTTCCGAAAGCTCGGAGTCCTGCTGTTCGATCCGCAGCAGCGTCCGTACGAGACAGTCCCGGGCGGCCTTCCGGCGTCCTCGGGGGAGACGGTCCAGGGTCCGCAGGATCAGCCCATTTACGTCGCTGTAGCAGAAGTGCGTCCTGGTGGCGGTCATCTCGTACTCGTCGGGGCCCGTGCAGATCACGCCCAGCTCGGCGGTCAGGGCACTGATGGCCGAGGGCGGGATGTCGGGCGCGGTGATGCGTGCCAGGGCCACGGCCGCCGCCCAGCGGTCGGGTTCGTCGCCGTTCGCCAGGGTCCGCTCCAGCAGGGCCGTGTCGGAGCGGTCTCCCGCGGCGCCTGCCAGCAGGCCCAGTGCGATGAGCCCGGTCGCTCGCTGAGGGCGCGGCAGCGGCCGCGCGCACAGCTGGCGCAGCGCGGGCAGGGTGAGCGGGGCGTGGGCGGGGAACCAGGCCGCGAGCATGGCCGCGAGACCCGCCGTCTCGGGGTCGTCGTGGTCCAGCAGCGGTACGACGACGGCCGGCACCCCGGCCCGGACGGCTTCGTACACGGCGGTCTCGACCGGCCACCCGTCGGTCTGGGCGGTGTCGTACCCGTCCGGGAACCACTGCCTGTCGTCCGCACCTGTGACCAGGGCGGACAGGTACCACAGGAGCTTCTTCCGGCCGGGCGTCGCCTCGTCCGCGAGCAGGTGCAGCAGGAAGGGGACGGCGTGGGGGGTCGCCTCGTAGACGTCGCCCTGGTGGTAGAGGCGCGACTCCATGTGGCCCCATGCCCGTGTCCGGACGTCCTCGTCACGGGAGGTCAGGTCGCGCAGCCAGGCCGGGACGTCGGCCGCCGGGCCGTAGCAGTCCTTGAGTTCGGCCCAGGGCACCTGGTCGAGTTCGTCGAGGGGCCGGATGTCAGGCGGTGTGGCGGGTCCGGGGTTCATCGGCCGCCTTCGAGGGCCCGGTGGGTGCGCTGGGCCTGCCGCCACGACTGGAATTCGGACAGGGCCGCGATGTCGGTGAAGTCGCCGAAGGACGGGTCGCGGGTGAGGACTCGGTCGGCCACCCGGTAGGCGTCGTCGGTGCGGCCGAGGGCGAGCAGGACGCGGACCTGGGTGTCGCGGACGAAGTCGTACTCCGGGGCGGAGGCGACCGACAGGGCCTGCCCGGCGGCGGCGAGCGCGCGCTCGGGTTCGCCGCTGTGCAGCAGATGCCAGGCCAGGGCGTTGCCGGTGCGGCGTTTGACCTCTTCCTGGAAGGCGCCCTCGTCGGTGAAGTGCCAGATCGTGCCGGGTATCAGGGCGAGTGTCTGCTCGGCGTACCGGATGAGTTTGGCGGTCGGTTCGGTGCGGTCGGCGTCCGGGGCGTTGTCGACGAGCCGGTCGAGGGCGTCGACCAGGCCGTAGTGGGCGTAGAGCTGGTCGTAGTCGGAGTAGCACGTGCCGGGGGCGCAGAGCGCGACGGCTTCCTCGAAGTCGGTGACGGCCGCCGCGTGGTCCTGTGCGGCCTGCTTCTCGGCGCCGGTCCTGACCAGGGCGTGCACGGCCTGCCAGTTCGGGTCGTGGATGACCTCCTTGGTGCCGGTGTCCCGCAGGTCGAGCCGGGTCCGGGGAAACGTCTCGCGCAGACGCTCCAGCGTGGGCCGGTCGAGCTTGGTGTACCGCAGGCCCGCGAACTTGAGCCGGCGCAGTCCGAAGAACGACTCGGGAAGGGTGGTGAGTTCGTTGAACGACAGGTCGATGTGCCGCAGGTTCGACAGGTGGGTGAACGCGTCGTCGGGCAGCGCGCGGAAGGCGGTGCGTGCCTTCCGGCCGTCGAACGTTTCCTTGCCCCAGCGGTCGATCTCCAGGTGTTCGAGGGTGGTGATGTCCCAGATGCCGGAGAGCAGGTCCCGGCTGGGAGGGGGCTGGTTGGAGCCCGGGGCGCTGCCGTTCATGCGCAGGACGCGCAGGCGTGGCAGCCGGGCCAGGTCGGGCAGCCGCGCCAGCCGGGCGGACAGGGAGCCGGTGAGGTCGAGCTCCTCCAGTTCGGTCAGGTTCAGCAGCTCGTCGGGGACGGAGGACAGCCAGACATACGACAGGTCGAGCTTCCTCAGTCCGGTCAGGCGGGTGACGATCGGGGGGAAGTCGACCAGAGTGTCGCAGTAGTAGCGGCCCTGGCGCTGGCGGGACAGGTCCAGCTCGCGCAGCGTGCGCAGCCGGGCGAGCGCGTCGGGGAGCGGGCACGTCAGATGCGCGGCGCGCAACACCTCCAGACGGTCCAGGTCACCAAGGGACTCTGGCAGGGCCGTGAAGGCGTTGTCGGAGATGTCCAGCAGCCGCAGTTTCCGCAGCCGGCCGATGGACTCGGGCAGCCCGGTCAGCCCCGTCCCGGCCAGGTGGAGTTCTTCGAGGGCGGCCAGCTCGCCGATGCGCGGGTCGATTGTCTTGAGCTCGGCGTTGCCCGCCAGGGAGAGGACCCGCAGGTTCGGGAAGGAGAGGAGCTGCTCGGGGAAGTGCCTCAGCTTGCGTTCGGACAGGTCGAGTTCGGTCACTTCCTCCGCCCGGGCCAGCAGGGCGTCCAGCTCCTCCAGGGCGGCCAGATGGCTCGGCCGGACCCCGGCGCGCAGCACCTGCCGTCCCTCGCGCAAGGCCTCCTCGATCTTCCGCGCGTCGGCCGTGCCGCGGTCGTCGAGGAGTTCGGGCAGCAGGACGGTGTCCAGCTCCTCTTCGGTGAAGTCCACCGGGGAGTTGGTGCGATAGGGATCGGCGACGAGCAGTGCCTGCGGCTGCTCGGCGAAAGTCATGCCGAAGTACAACATGCTGATGATGATCCGGGCGCGGGTCCGCCCGCACACCACGAGCACACCGCCGTCTTCCCCGTACGAGCCGCAGACGCCGCCCGCCACCTCCAGGTCACCACGCACCACCACGTCGGGGCAGCCGGACAGCAGCACGTTGCGCGCCCGCAGAGCCCCGGTGACCAGGAAGAAGTTGCTGCCGAGGTCGTCCCACCAGACCAGGTCACCGTCGACGGTCAGATCACCGTCCACGACGGTGTTGTACGGCACCCAGTCGCTGCCGCCCTCCGGCTCCAGATGACCCGCGACGTGCAGACCGCCCTCGTACAGGCGGATCTCCTGCTCGTCGGCGAAGTCGGCGTACGGGTAGCCGACATCGGCGGAGACCCGGAACCGCTCCTCCGCCTCCTCGGCGCTGATGACGCGGTACCCCGCCGGTGAGTGCACCGTGGTGAGGGCGGGGGGTACTGACGGGCTGCTCTGGGGTTCTTCATCGGCCATCTGTGGTTGCTCCGTGGGGTGAAGTGCCCGGTAAGGCGGATTCGGTGGGGGAAGCGCGAGGCGCGGTGTGCTGCGCGGTCGGCTGGGGCGAGGGCCGCCGGGCCGACGGGTACATGCGCTCAGTGGGCCTCGGCTTGCGCAGCCGTGCGGAAGACCGGCAGACCCTCGCGGAGCCGGGCGAACAGCAGATGCGGGTCCATCATTTCCTTGCCCTCGTCCTCGTCCTCGTCAACGGCGAAGACCTCGTCCACCAGCAGCTCGCGCAACTGCTCCTGGACGCCGTCGCCGTACCCCTGCTGGAAGTCGTCCAGGTCGAAGTGGAGCTCCGCTTCCACCGAGGCGATCGTCGCGTGCTCGTCCTCGATGACCAGGCGGGCGCGGATGGTGCCCGCCTGGAGCGTCTGGTCGTTGTAGTAGCCGTAGACGACGTCGGCCCCGATGTCGCCGTCGACGGACATCTCGCCGTCGGTGAACACTCCTCGGGCCGTCACCCCGCCGCCGATGGCCACCACCGAATCCGGGCCGCAGTCGGCCAGTACGCCTTCGACCGTCAGCGAGCCGGTGACCACGAAGGGGGCCCCCACGTCCAAGTCGCCGCCCTTCACCACCAGATCGCCGTGGTGGAAGAACGGCGTGTCCAGCCGCTGGTCACCGGTCAGCGTTCGCGTCGTACCGGACTCGCCGAGCACCCTGATGCACAGTCGGGGCACCGAGGGCAGCAGATCAGGGTGACAGTTGTGGCGCAGTGCGGAGGCCAGATCCTGGTAGCTGTCGAAGTCCGGCTCCACGAGCTCAGCGAGCCGGCCGCTGTCGTCGGGGATCCCAGCAGCCTCGCACACCTCGGCCAGCTCGGCCCGCATCACCCCGGCCGCTTGCCGCAGCGCCTCCATGTCGATGGGCAGCGGCCCGCCCTCCACCACGGGATACCGCACATGCGCCCGGGCACCCGCAGTCTCCAGCAGAGTCACGATCTCCGACCGTGCCTGCCGCTGCTCCATGCTGTACTCCGGCAGACGTAACGCGATCCCCAGGGGAGTCCGGCCGAGGCCGTCGACCGCGGCGTTGTCGGCGCCGCGCTCCAGCAGCAGCTTCACCAGCCCCGGTCGCGCCGAGCCGACCGTCGCGTGCAGCGGAGTGTTTCCGCGATCGTTGACCGCGTCGGTCGGTGCGCCGTGGTCGAGCAGGAAGGCGTAGAGCGGCGCGGCCACGCAGCTGTGGTGGGCGAACGACCCGCCGGTGGTACCGAGCGGGCCGTCCAGCCGGGCGCCGTGCTCGACGAGCAGCGCCAGCACCTCCACGGAGCGCTCCGCCCAGGCCGCCGGATCGGAGTCGTTCAAGGCCACGGCCCACTCGGCGGGGGTGGCACCGCGGTTGTCGAGGGCGTGCACATCCGCGCCGCACTCCAGCAGCGCCCGTATCACCTCAAGGGAAGGCAGCGGGTCGGCGGCGCTGTACGGGGCCTTCACCGACCGGTGCAGCGGGGTGACGCCCTGCTCGTCGCGCGCCGAGACATCCGCCCCGTCCGCGATCAGGGAACGGACCAGGGCTGCCCGCTCCGAGGCGTCGCCGCCATGGGCAGGGGTGACAGCAGCAAAAAGGGATTCACTCATCGATTCACTCACAGTGAGGACCGTAGGACGTACCTCTGACAGTGGGCCGGGTCTGCCGGGCAACCGGCCCTTCACCACGTAGAGCACATCAAAGTCGGCCGTAGGCCGCGATCAGGCCGGTTCCGCGAGTTTCCGTAGCCGATTGCGTAGTTCTACTGACACCGGCGCCGGACGTAGTGGGGGAATCCCCACGTACTCGGCCCCATGGGCCGAGGTCGGGACCGGGGAGGGACTGGGGCCTGTACGGGAAGGGCGATCGGTCGGCGCAGGGCGCCGCGCCCCGGCCATGTCCCGTTGGCGCGCTTACGCTCGCCACGTCATACCAACTGCCGGCAGGGGCGCTGACGGCAACCAGGTGATGCCCTGATATCCCTACCGCCCCGCACGTTTCGGGCGAAGGCAGAAAAGGCAATCTCGATGGCACAGTCGACCCGGCTGCACATGGTGAGTGGCGAGGAGATCCGCGGCCTCAAGGAGAATCCCGGCAGCATCGACGGTCTCGACAAGGCCGAGTCCTTCCGCACCCACTTCGGCCTCTCGCTCAACTTCCTCACCGGCGAGACCTACCCGAACTCGCCCCCTCACCCGCTGTACGCCGCGCTGGACGGCGCCGAAAGCGTCGCCTGCCCGACCTTGGAGAACGCGGCTTTCGGGGTGGTCGTGCCGGAGCAGGCGGCAGAGATCGCCGCAAGCCTCGCGGCCGTTGACCTGGCAGCCGTCGAAGTCGTCGTCGAACAAGCCGATTTCGACGAACTGGTGGACGAGCAGGAGATCTCCCCGCCCGGCGAGGTCCCCGGGCTCATCGCCGCCGAACTCAAGGAACTCACCGCGTTCTACGCCAGGGCCGCCGACGCCGGTCTCGGCGTGATGATGTACACCACCTGACCGTCCCGGCCGACGGCCGGCGCGCCCCTCACCTACCCACCCTGCCCCGAGAGTGATCCCGTATGAGCGTTCCGTACTCCTTCCCGTTCTTCGGCGTGGGTGACGCCGCCTACTTCGAATGGGCCGAAGTCCAGGTCCTGTTCGCTCGCGAGCCCTCCGCCGACGAGAGAGCCGCCATTGAGGCCCGGGTGCCACCACCGCTGGAGCCTTCCTGGAAGGGCGGCCGACGGCTGCAGGTGGGAAGTGACCAGTTCGTGCACATACACATTGCCGAGCACTATCCTGCCGACCAAGGAGACGACGACTTCGACGAGGGATCGAGTTGGTTCTTCGCCGCGTCCTCGCGGGTACGGCGGTTCAACGAGGACATAGACGCCTGGCTGGCCGTGGCCCATCAGCACTGCCCGGTCCTCGTCGCCCATCGCGCACAGGACGCCGAGGCCGGCGGCACCCAGCTGCCGGCCTGGCACACCTGGAGCGTCCAGCAGTTGCCGGGACTGCTGCCCGCCCTCGAACCCGTCGCCGCCGCCTGCGCGGACCCAGATGGCGAGGACTTCGGCGTGGCCCATCTGCTCCGGGGCGTCGTGGCGGCCGCGGCCGGATCCGAGGTGGAGTTGCCCGCGTACCTGCACCGGTGGGCGCGATGAGGCTACGGCCTCGACCGGCAGTTGCTGGAACGCCTGATCGGTCTGGCCCGCAACGGCGACGTCCGAGGCGTGCTGGGCCTGTCTGCGGACGCCGGCCCGCAGACCTTGAAGCTTTTATCCGCGTGGCCTCTTATAGATCCGTCCGGCTGAAACCGGTCGGGGAGCCCCTTGCGGCTCTTCGGTCAGAGAACGGCCCGAAGTCCGGGCCGTCCGCAGCCCAGCCTGTTCCGCCTTCGGGGCCGAGCGTGTGTCGGCGTCCCGAGCGTCCCGGTGTGCCTCCCGGCCCCGCGCCGGACCCTTCCTTGATAGATAGGGGCGGAAGCACCTCCTACGGATAGGGCCACTTACTGATCGTTTCAGAATGCCGTCCTGCGTAGACGCTGGCGGCCCCATGGGACAATCCCTTCAGCCACGGGCTCAGGGGGATGACGCCGTATGGAACGGGTGGGGGCTGCACGAGACCTCGTGCTCGGTTACGTCCACGCTCTGAACGCGATTGACGAGGCCATGAGGGTGGCGATCCCCTCGCTTGAGCGACTGGCAGATGTCCTCGGCCTGGCCCGTTCGCGCCGGATCAGCCGGAGTGATCACATCGGCACATACTCCTACACGGTTCACGGGGCAGGCTGCCGCTTCGTCAGCGACAACGGCACTGAGGTCGATGTGGACTTCGCAGCCGACGGGAGCGAAGTCTTCGACCTCTGGCGGCTGCGCTGGTATGGGCTGAGCCTGCCGGAGTCTGTTGACGTCACGGATGACGACCTGCGGTCCGCAGTGAGGTCGCTGCAACCGCTTCTGACCGAGGTGCGGCCGGGGTGGTTCAGCGTAGCCAACTGATCGTTTCAGGATGAGGTTCGTAGGCGGCGGAGGCATATGAGGCTGCAGGCCAGTTCGAGCAGACCCTGGTGCAGATCGGCGCGTCGTTCGTAGCGGGTGCGGAGCCGTTTGAACTGGTGCAGCCAGGCGAAGGCGCGCTCGACCACCCAGCGCACCTTGCCCAGTCCGGAGCCGTGGGCGACGCCGCGTCGGGCGATCAGGGGTTTGATGCCGCGCTTCCACAGCAGGCGGCGGTACTTGTCGAAGTCGTAGCCCCGGTCGGCGTACAGACGCCGGGGTTTGCGGCGGGGGCGTCCCCGCAGCCCCCGGATCGATGGGATGGCGTCCAGCAGCGGCAGGAGCTGGGTGACGTCGTGCCGGTTGCCGCCGGTGAGCGTGACGGCGAGCGGGGTTCCGTGCCGGTCGACGATCAGATGGCGCTTGGAGCCGGGGCGGGCACGGTCGACGGGTGACGGCCCGACGCGATCCCCCCTTTGAGGGCCCGGACATGCGATCCGTCCACGGAGCAGTCGTCCAGGTCCAGCAGGCCGGCGCGGCGAAGCTCGGCCAGCAGCGCGGCGTGCAGGCGTGGCCAGACGCCGGCCTCGGTCCAGTCCCGCAGTCGGCGCCAGGCCGTCACACCGGAGCAGCCCACGGTCTCTGCGGGGAGATCGCGCCACGCGACACCGGTCCGCAGCACGTACATGACGCCGGCGAGTGCCACTCGGTCGGGAACGCGCAGCCGCCCGGGGTGGCGACGGCGCCGTTCGGGAGCAGGCGGCAGCAGCGGAGCCACCCGCTCCCACAGGTCGTCAGGAACAAGATCAGCACGCACCCCAGACACCCTGCCGACCAAGATCGTCGAGCACAAGACCCGCAGCTCAACTCATTCTGAAACGATCAGTTAGAGGTCCTAACAAAGGCGTTGGACGTGTCGGTGGGTGATGAGGCAGGTGGCGAGGCCGAGGAAGGCTTCATGGATGTCGTCGCGTCGCTCCCAGCGGACACGTAGGCGTCGGAAGCCGTGAAGCCAGGAGATGGTGCGTTCGACGACCCAGCGATGAACGCCGAGACCGGATCCGTGCGGGACACCGCGGCGGGCGATGACCGGTTTGATGCCCTGGGCCCAGACGAGACGGCGGTACTTGTCGTGGTCGTAGCCGCGGTCGGCCAGCAGCGTGTCCGGTCGCCGTCTCGGCCGGCCGACCAGGCCGGCGACGGACGGGACCTTCGCCGGCAGGGGCATCAGCTGGGTAACATCGTTGCGGTTTCCGCCGGTCAACGACACCGCGAGCGGGATGCCCTGCCCGTCGACGAGGACGTGGTGCTTGCTGCCCGGACGTGCTCGGTCGACCGGGCTGGGCCCGCTTTTGGGCCGCGTCGAGCGGCCCGGACATGGCTGGAGTCGATCACCGCCCTCGACCAGTCCAGCTGCTTTGCCAAGCGCAGCTTCGTCAGCAGGACCGCATGAAGCCGGTGCCAGACACCGGACTCGTTCCACGCGGCAAGCCGCCGCCAGCACGTCATGCCGGACCCGAACCCGAGCTCCTGGGGCAGGTATTCTCACTGGATCCCGGTGTGGAGCACGAACAGAATCCCGCACAGAGCCTGCCGGTCAGGCACCCGAGGCCGCCCCGCCGCCAGCTTCGGCGCCGAAACCGGCAACAACGGCTCGATCAGCAACCACAGTTCGTCCGAAACGATCCACGGTCGGGAGTTCCTCTTCGCCACGAACGGACCAACGAGCAACCAAGCCGACAGTCACATGATCAATAGCTTCTGTTAGGACCTCTTAAAGATGAGTGATCCGGTCGATAACCATGCCGCTCCGCTCGACGCGTCCGTCGACGCGCTGTCCGACGTGCTCGATCTGATCCACCTGCGTGGCGAAGGACTGACCGTGGTAGGCGCGGTGGGCGGGGCCGACGTCCGGCACGGGGCAGGAGAGAGAGTGGTGCACCTCGTCGAGGAGGGGCCGGTCGAGCTGGTCGTCGACGCGGGGGCGCGACTGCGGCTCGGGAAGGGGGACATGGCATTGCTGGCGACCGGTGCCGAGCACCGGTTGAGAGTGGTCGAGCGAGACGGCTCCTGGATGAGCGGCCGGTTCCTCGTCGAGGAGAGCGCGGCCTCCCCGCTGCTCGCGGCGCTGCCGCGGGTGATCGTACTGCGAGGCTCCGAACCCGGTCTGGAGTGGCTGCCGCTCAGCGCCGGGCTGCTCGCGGCCGAGATCGCCGATCCGAGCGCCGGGTCGCGGGCGATGGCGTCCAGGCTCCTGGACCTGCTGTTCATCAAGGCGCTGAGGGCCTGGTCCGACACCGACGGGGCCGGCGGCAGCCCGGGGTGGCTGACCGCGGCGCTCGACAGGTCCCTCGGGCCCGCCCTGTGGGCCATCCACCGCCACCCCGAGCAGCCCTGGTCCGTGGAGGAACTGGCTGGCCTCGCCTCGCTGTCCCGGGCCGCTTTCGCGGCGCGCTTCACACGGCTGGCCGGAGATCCGCCCGCCCGCTACCTGGCCCGGCTGCGCCTGGCGCGCGCGGCCGACCGGATCGCGACCACCACGGAGCCGGTGGGAGCGATCGGCAGGGCCTTGGGGTACGAATCCGAGGCGGCGTTCTCCAGGGCTTTCGCCCGCGAGTACGGCACCGCCCCGCGGGATTGGCGCGCCGCCCGAAACGGTAGCGCCTGGCCTGGATGAAGGGCCGGTGGTATTGCGTCGGCCGCCGACCGCGACCCAGCTGAGCGTCGGGAAAGGACCGGCCGAGCGTTTGGGCATAGAAGGGAAGCGAGTCGATCATTCCTGTTCCTTCACCGCCGGAATAGCGTTTTTGTGTCGGCGGAAGGCCGACGGGCCGCGGCGCAGGAGCGCGCGGCGGAGCGACGAACCGGCGGGCAGCGGGCACAGTCCCCTGGGCTGGAGAGAACAGGGTGAGACTCATGGAACGAGAAGCGGCCACGGACACCGTCGTCCTCATCCACGGCCTCTGGATGACCCCGCTGTCGTGGGAGAACTGGGTCACCCGCTACGAGCAGCGCGGGCTCAAGGTGATCACCCCCGGTTATCCCGGCATCCAGCCTGGTACCGCCGGCGTCCAGGCCCTTCGCGACGACCCCTCCCCGCTGGCGGGCCTGGGTGTGACCGAGGTCTTCGACCAGCTGAAGCAGGTCATCGACGCGCTCGACACGAAGCCGGTCGTCATGGGCCACTCGTTCGGCGGGGCCTTCGTCCAGCTCCTCCTTGATGCCGGGTACGGCTCGGCCGGCGTGTCCATCGACGGCGCCGCCGTGAAGGGTGTGAAGGCGCTGCCCTTCAGTGAGATCAAGGCGACCTTCCCGGTCCTGCACAACCCGGCCAACAAGAGCCGCGCGGTGCCGATCACCGAGAAGGAATTCCACTACGCCTTCACGAACAACCTCACAGTGGAGGAGTCGAAGGCCGTCTACGACCGCTATTCCGTGCCGGTCTCGGGCCGCATCCTCTTCCAGGGCGGGTTCGCGAACTTCACTCCGAACGCGACGACGACCTACGACTTCGCCAACGACGACCGCGCACCGCTCCTGTTCATCTCCGGCGGCAACGACAACATCCTGCCGCCCGCCGTCCAGCGCGAGAACTACGAGAAGAACGCCAAGCGCTCCAAGGCGATCACCGCGTACAAGCTCTTCGATGGCCGTAGTCACTACACCTGCGGCGAGCCTGGCTGGGAAGCCGTCGCTGACCTCGCCCTCGACTGGGCCCTCGCCCCCATCCCTGGCGGCCTCGACCAGAACTGACCCCTTCCCGCCTCTGAGGGCATCCCCTCTCTTCACACCGCATCGCCGTACCGGTCGCGGCTGATCCGCGCCCGGATGCGCTCGGTCGACCGGTCAGGCATGCCCCAGCGTCGGAGCCCGAAGCATGATGTCGATCCCTTTCCATGTCCGCCCTCCGGGCCGTCTTCGCCTCGCCCCGCCCGCTGCGGCGGCTGCCGGCGGCATCGCCGGTGCGGCGCGACGGCCAGGAACTCGCCCTGGACGCCCAGTTGCTCCTCCGGCTGATGCGGATTGCCGGAAGAAGACTCGTCGGCGGCCCTGCGGCTTCTGGCCCGCCTGCACTGTCGGTGGATCCTTCGGCGGTCCTGCTGCAGCGGTGGCCGCTCACCTCACGGCCGCTGATCTCAGCAGCGACCTCCGACTGGTCAGCAGTGTGACGCGCTGCCCGTACGTCGGTCACCATGCGCCCTGACCGGCTTGGGCCGGGCCCGCCACGAAGGGACAGCGTTGTCGTACTCGTGCTGTAGAACGCTGTCTGACGGCGACAGTCGCCCAGCGCCGTGCCGTAGCCACCGGGGCCCTGGCGTGCTGTGGCGGCGTTCCGAGGGAGATCGTGGTGGTTGAGTTGTACAGGGGACCGGGCAGGCGCACGAACAGCGTGCCGTTCGTCAGCAGGTCAGCCGAGTTCCGCCGGCTCGACGCGGCCCTGCAGCACATGGGAGCCGGTGGTCCGGCCCTCGTCGACATCACCGGTGAGGCCGGTATCGGCAAGAGCCGGTTGCTGGCGGAGTTCAGTACGCTCGCCCGCCGCCGCGGGGCGGCCGTGTTGCGCGGCCGGGCTACCGAGTTCGAACGGCACAGTCCGTTCCAGCCGTTCGCCGACGGGTTCGCCGACCTCGACCAGCGGGTGCTCAGAGTGTTCCCGTCGCTGCGGGAGCTCCCTCCGGTGCTGCGGGGGAGGGCCGAGCCCTCGGGCGAGCCGTGGAACAGGGACCGTTTCGGCCTCTACCGGGCCACCGCGGACGCACTGCGCCGCATCCGGGGCGCGCGGCTCGTCGTGGTCCTCGACGACCTGCACTGGGCGGACCCGGCGTCCCTGGAACTCGTCGACCACCTCGTGCGGCACCCCGTGAAGGCCCCCTTCCTGCTCCTCGTGTCGCGCCGCGACCGCCAGGCCCCGGCGGCGCTCACCACGGCGCTGGCGCGCGGGGCCGACACCGGCGCGGTGCTGCGGATCTCTCTCGGCCCGCTCGACGAACGGGAATGCGTCGAAGAACTGGCCCGCGACCTGCCGCAGCAGCTGGCGGCCGAGATGTACGCCGCGAGCGAGGGCAACCCGCTGTACTTCCTGGCGCTCCTGACGGCCCATCGCACCGCCCGGCTGCCCGGGCCCCCGGTCCGGGACGGTGGTCCGCCCGCGGGCCTGGAAGCACTGCTGCTCGACGAGCTCGCCCCTCTGGACCCAATTGAGCGCGGCACCGTAGAAGCCGCCGCCGTACTCGGCGACCACGCCACGGCCGACCTCATCGCCGCTCTCACCGGCTCGCCGGTCCCCGACGTCGTCGAGGCCCTGCGCGGGGTGATGCGCCGCGATCTGATCCGTACGGACCAGGACGGACGCCGTCTGGCACTGCGCCACCCGCTGATCCGGGCGCTGGTCCACGACAGCACCGATCCCTGGCGGCGGCAGGAGCTCCACCGCAGGGCGGCGGCCGAACTGGCCCGCGCGGGCGCGCCCCCCATCGAGCAGGCACACCACATCGAGCAGTCACTGACCGGCTGGGATCCGCAGGCCGCCGCCGTACTGACGAAGGCCGCCGAGCAGACCGCCCTGACCGCTCCCGCCGCTTCCGCCCACTGGCTTCAGGTCGTCCTCGGCATCCTCCCCGACACCTCCGAACACCTCGACCGGCGCCGGGAACTGATGCTTATGCGTGCCGGAGCGCTCGGCACCACCGGGGCGCTCAAGGAAAGCCGGGACCTCTTCCACCAGGTGATCCACACGCCGGGACAGGACGCCGACGGCGTGGACGCCCTCCGTACCTCAGCCGTCGTGCAGTGCGCGGTCATGGAGCGCCAACTCGGACGCTACGCCGAGGCCGATGCCCTGCTCCGCCGCGAACTTGACCGGGTGCCCGGCCCCTCGCCGTCCCAGCGGATCGGACTCGTCATCGAATGGTGCTGCCGCGCCCAGTTCGTCGCCCGCTTCCCCGAAGTGCGCGAAGAACTCACCCGCACGCTTGAGAGCGCCCGCACGCTGGGCGACGGACTCGGCGAGATGAGTGCCCTCACCCTGGCCGCCATGAGCGAGGCGTACGAGGGCGACATCGCCGAAGCCTACAAGCTCACCCGTACCGCGGCCGGGCTGGCGGACGCGCTCACCGACGGCGACCTCGCCGGGCTGTGCGAGCCCCTGGTCAGACTGGCCTGGACCGAGGTGATGCTCGACAGATACACGGACGCCGAGCGGCACAGCGACCGCGGTGCGGAGATCGCCCGGCGGACCGGCCGGTTCTACGTCCTGTCGCAGCTCCTGCTGAGCAAGGCATACGCCCACTTCCTGACCTGCCGGGTCACCACGGCCCTGGAGCTGGCCGACGAGGCCGCGGCCATCGCCCGGTCCCTGGGCAGCACCGAACTGCTCGGCTTCACCCTCGCGATAAGGTCCCTGTTCCTCATACAGGCCCGCCCGCCGGGCGATCCGGAGACGCTTCCCGCAGCCGAGGAAGCGGCGGCCGCGATGGAAGGCACGGGCGAGAGCTGGTGGTCGACGCTGGCACGGTCCCTGCTCGCCTTCGCCGCGATGGGCGCCGGTGACCCGCACCGCGCACGGGACGTCCTGCTGGACGCGGGCGGCGGCAGGGACCTGCCCCGATCGCAGCCCTCGCTGCTGCCCGAGTTCCTGGAAATGCTTGTCGCCGCCGCCTTGGCCGTGGGTGAGACGGAGGAGGCCGAGAACGCGGCCGAGCGCGCCCTGAAGGAGGCCGAACGGATCGACCTGCCGACCCGCCGGGCAGCGGCGCTGCGCGCCCTCGGCCGGATCGAGGCGCACCGCGGGAACCCGGCCGCGGCGGCACGGGCGTTCACCGAAGCCGCCCGGGAGAGCGCGCTGTCCGGGGCGACCCTCCGGGAGGCCCAGAGCCTGCTGTTCGGCGCCGTGTTCACCAGGGCCGCCGGTGACGGCGCCGGCGCGGCCGTCATGTGGCGCCGTGCCCGTCGGCAGGCCGCCGAGGGCGGGGCCACGCTGCTGGTCGCCCTGGCCGACCAGCAGCGCCCGGAGGTGCTGGGTGACACGGACGGGTCGGTGGAGCCGTCCGGACCGGCCGCCGGGCTGGCCCAGCTGACCTCGCGGGAACGGGAGATAGCGGAACTGGTCGCAGAGGGTCTCACCAACCAGGCCGTGGCCTCCCGGCTCTGCCTCAGTCCGCGCACGGTCGAGAGCCACATCGCCCGCGTCTACCGCAAGACGGGCGTCCCGTCCCGCGCGGCCCTCGCCACCCTGGTGGCCCGCCACACGGTTACGGCACCGGGCACGCCGCCGCCCTCCTAACCAGTGCCGTCGGCCGGACGCGTACCGGGACGCTCCTCGGCCGAGCGTCCCGGAGGGCCTTCGTGCCGTGGAGTGCGGGTCGAGTTGCGTAGTTTCACTGAGCCTCGCTCGACAGGGGACGGGCGACGGGACGTCGGAGTGCCATCGGACCAGACTGTCGGTGCGGGTGCGGGTGCGGGTGCGGGTGCGGGTGCGGGAAACCAGTTCGATTGCTGCGGATTGCTGTGGGAGGAACGTGTGGCCGGTGACGTGGTGTGGACCGAGGAGCAGCGCGGCAAGGTGTATTCCACGCGGGCGCGGGTTAATCCGGGCCATCTGACCGAGCGGCTCGGGCGGGGGCCGTGCCGACTGGCGGCGGTGCCGCCGTTCGACGCCGCGGGCTGCTTCGCCGAGGCGCGTGACAAGAGCCCGTCACGACGCTTTCAGAGGCTGGGAGTACGCGGCCCACCAGGTGGAGAAGGGGGTGCGGCACGCGGCGCCTTCGATGGCCGCGCTCGGGCTGCGCGCGGTGGCGCTGTACCGCAGCGGTGAGCGTCCGGACGTGCTCGACCTGGACGTGGAAGTGTCCATGGCGGAGCTGCAGTTGCAGGCGACGTGGGACGCGGTGCCGTTCTGGCTGGCGGCCGAGGGTGTCATATGGACGCTGCGCGCGATGCTGCGGCTGCATGAACTGGCCCACAACCAGCACGAAATCCACTACGACCCGCGGTTGGAGCGGAGCGGGACCTGGCTCATCGAGACCACCGCACATGCCTCGTTCCAGGTGGCCGAGTGCGAATCGAGTTGGCGGCTGCTGCGGGGCGTGCTCGCGGTGGCCGACGGGGCGGACCACCGTGCGGCGCGCGCGGTCGCGGAGGCCGCGTTCGACGCGGCGCCGGTGCCGGTGAAGGTGGCGCTGTCCTTCGTGTTCCCCGACGAGCGGGAGTGGGCCGACCGGGCGGCCGAGGACTGCCTCGCCCAGGGCAGCGGTGGTGACGAGGTGGTACGGATGCTGGTCACCACCGCCGGTGTCGACAGGTCTCCCTGCGCATGCTGACTGGTTAGTCGGCCGTGCGGGATTTGGCCAGGCCCGATGGCTTTGTGCCATTCGTCGGTAACCCGGCACCAACGTCACCGAGACGCCGCTACACAAGAAGGCCAAGGGGTAGCGCGCTGCCTACCCTGCGTGGTGATGGCTGGTTGATGGGGGGTCTGATGTTGCTGACCATCAATGTGGCGGTGCAACTGCTCGCAGTCATCGTCGTCTTGCGGCTGCGCCGGCGGACACATTCCCGCAGCCGTCTCGACGAGAAGTTGACCGTGGTCATTGTCCTGGCGCTGGGTGTCCTGCTGGCTCCCACGCCGGCCGGTGGGCCAGGGCATTCTGAGCTTCCTGGGGCAGCTGGCGAGCGGCGTTACGCAGGCCGGCCGGTGAGCCCCCGTAGGCGGCGGCCCGCGGCGACCAGGCGCCGACCGGTACGGCGGCGCACTCGCAGCCCCGCCAGGCGGCAGCGCCGGGACGAGAAACTGGTCGGTCTCCTCATGGCCGCGGTCCTGGCCGTCGCCCTGCTGGTTGCCGCGGTCAACTGGCTGCTGGCCCACTGGTGGATCCTGGCCGTCACCGCTGTGCTCGCGGTGCTGGCCGGCGGCGTCTGGCTCCACCAGAAGCAGCAGCGGGCACGGTGGGAAGCGGTCCGTACGCAGGGCCAGCGCTACGGGCTGGCCCAGCTCGACGGCCTGCACCACTCCCGGTTCGAGGACGCGGTACGGGACCTGATGCACCGTGACGGCTGCCAGGACGCGCTCCGCGTCGGGGGCGCCGGCGGCCTGGGCGCCGACGTGAAAGCCACCGACCCCTACGGACGGCCCTGGGTGATCCAGTGCAAACACCGCCGCAACGGCCTCGCCGGCTCCGCCGTCGGCACCACGGACCTCCAGGTCCTCAACGGCACCGCCCGCCAGGTCCACGGCGCCGACATCGCCGTAATCGTCACCAACGGCCGCGTCACAGCCCCAGCCGTCACCTTCGCCAAACAGCAGCGCCTCCACGTCGTCGACCGCCACACCCTCGCAGCGTGGGCAGCCGGCTCACGCCCCTGCCCGTGACGTTCACGCCGACCAGCGACACCGCCCTGGACCCGTCCGTTCGATAGCCCAGCCCGCCCGCTCTCGCACCGCGTACCGGAGGTAGCTCATGACGGCACAACAACGTACTGCCCAGCATGTCCCGGTCCTGCGCCTGGACCCGACCGGCGCCGACCACCAGGGCGAAGCCGCACGGCTGCGAGAGCTCGGCCCGGTCGTGAAGGTGATCCTGCCCGGCGACGTGGAAGCCTGGGCCGTCACCACGCACCAGCTCGTCACAGAATTGGTGACTGATCCGCGGGTCAGCAAGGACTGGCACCGGTGGACGGACATCCGCACCAACCGGATTCCCGAGGACTGGCCGCTGACCGGCATGGTCAAAATCACCAACATGGTGACGGCCGACGGCGACGACCATCGCCGCCTGCGCCGCGTCGTCACCCAGGTCCTCACCCCCGAACGTGTCCGGGCCATGCGCCCGCAAGTGACCGAACTCGCCCGCAGCCTCGTCCAGGCATTGCCCGAGCGCACCGGCCCGGACGGCTCGGTCGACCTGCGTGAGCACCTGGCCTACCCGCTGCCGATGAACGTCATCTGCGACATCATCGGAGTCCCCGGCCCGCTCCGGCCCCAGCTACGGCGCCTGGTCCGATCCATCTTCGACTCCACCGCAGAGCCTGAAGAAGTCCTCTCGACACAACACCTCATCTACGAACTCCTCGACAAGGCCGTCGCACACAAGCGCCGCACACCGGGCGACGACCTCACCAGCGCCCTGATCGCCGCCCAGAGGGACAACTCCGGCATCCTCAGCGACGCAGAGCTGACCGGCACCCTCTGGCTGATGGTCGCCGCCGGCCACGAAACCACCCTCAGCCTCATCACCAACGCGCTGCGCGCCCTGCTCACCCACCCCGGCCAACTCGATCTCGCGCTGAGCTCCGCCCCCTCAGTCTGGGCCGTCGTCGTCGAGGAAACTCTGCGCTGGGACGCCCCCATCGGAAACTTCCTAGCCCGCTACCCACGCGAGGACCTGGACATAGGCGGCGTGACCGTACCCGCTGGCGACGCCATCCTCGCCCCCTACAGCGCGGCCGGCCGCGACACCGCCCAGCACGGCCAGGACGCCGACCGGTTCGACCTCACCCGAACCCAGTCCCGGCACCTGGCCTTCGGCGGTGGCCCCCACGTCTGCCTTGGCGCACCCCTGGCACGCATGGAAGCCGCGATCGCTCTCGAAGCCCTGTTCAGCGCGTACCCCGGACTCTCACTCGCCACCAACCCCGAATCCCTCGTGCCCGTGCCATCCCTGATCTCCAACTCCGTCCAAACCCTCCCCACCCACCTGAACCAGGCCCGCCCATGAACCACCACCCCAACACCATGGCCACCGCTGACACATGCCCCCAAGGAGCCGCACAGTGAACGCCACCGCACCCGACATCGACGTGGACAGCCCAGCCGAAGGCACCGCACCGTCGACCGCGCCTATCACACACTGGCTGCTCGGCGGAAAACACCACCACCAGCCCGCAGACCGCCCACTGGGCATGCGCGTGCGCAACGCAGCACCGTGAAATCTGGAACGGGCCGGTTCACCTGGTGCTGCTGGCACGGAAACGTCACCGGCCAGGAACGGCGACGGCGCCCTCCAGCTCGGAGGGCGCCGTGGTGGTGCGCGACGTGCGGCTCGGGTTCAGCCAGCCAGCCAGCCAGCCAGCCGGAGGGCGGGCCGGGCCTCGGGGCGGGCGCGTCCTCACCGCCGTTGTCGGTCTCGAATTGCCCGACCACCGCGCCCAAGCCTTCGTTCCGTCTCTGATTTCATTTCCCGGCCCCCTCTCTCGGCCGCAGAGGGTGCTCGGCGGGGTTCCGGAACCCAACTTGCGGCCGCCGCCGCGTGATTGGCGGCACGGCTTGCGAATCCCACAGGCAGAGGGCCGGCTCGCGTGGACGCTCCGCCCTTCGGCAGCGGCAGGTCCGGGATGCCGCTACGCAGGTACGACGTGGACGCTCTTCGCGATGTTGCCGGGGCCGCAGGCGACCGCAGCCACCTCGGGTGCCTCGACGGTGTAGTTGCCGTACGCGACGTACCCCACGCCCGACTGCAGGTCGTGGCAGACCACCTTGGCCTGGTAGGTGCCAGTGTCGCACTGCACCTTGCCCAGTCCGTAGTAGTGGCTGTTGCCGTCATGGATCCACTCGATCCAGGTGACACAGCCGGTGGGCGGATCGGCCTGGGCCATGGGGGCTGCTTGAGCGGGGGCAGCAGTCAGAGCGGACAACCCGAGGACGGCTGTCGTGAGGGTCACCATGGTTCGCTTGAGCATCAATTTCTCCTGTATTTCGAGTAGGGAAACGTTAACTAGTTCTGCCGGAGGCCATCGCTGCTGGCCTTCTTTGCCGGACGGATGCGGTGATTAACGTGATGGTTATTCACGTATGCATGCAGAAGTTCAATGGAACTCTGCATATCCTTTTCCTACCGAACTCCAGCAGCGCCCGTATCACCGCAAGGTAAGGCAGCGGGTCCTCGGCGCCGTACGGGGCCTTCACCGCCCGGTGCAACGTGGTGGCGCCCTGCTCGTCGTGCGCCGAGACATCCGCCCCGTCGGCGATCAGTGAACGAACCAGTGCGGCACCCTCGGCGGGGTCACCGCCACGATCAGGCGCGACAGCAGCAAAAAGGGATTCGCTCATGACATCGCTCATGGTGAGGACTCCTGGACGGCGCACTGACAACGGACCCCGGCAGGCCGGAAGCCGGACCTGACAGAACGTAGTACATGTGACCAGGCCGTTTGGTCATGAGCAGGGAGGTTCCGTGGCCGATTGCGTAGTTCTACTGACACCGGCGCCGGTCGAGACGCGCAGGGGAGGGACGGCGCCATGCTCGGACGGGCCCGGCACCGCAGGACCCGCCACACCACGAAGGAGAAGGAAGCCGTGCAGCTCGACGAAGAAGGCCGGGCCAGACCGATCCCGGAGACCCTCGAACAGTTTCCCGGCCGCGAGTGGCCGACGGAGATGATGCACGCGCCAGGCGCCGATCGACTCCGTGAGCTTGATCGGTGGAAACCGTGAATTCGCCGCTGCGTCGCCAGGACCACGTGTGGCTTCGTTGATCTCTAAGGGCTGTCCCGCAATTCCTGGCGGGCGTGCGACGTCAGCTACGGCACCTCGCCGCGTTGTCGGAACGTCCACATACATCCAGTATGTGGACGTCCCTCCGCCTTGCGATGCACCGCATCTGACGCCGCACGCTGTTCCACCAGGAAT
>NZ_JBCEWQ010000066.1:0-44820 GCF_038448545.1 Streptomyces sp. CLV115 | reverse complement strand
GCCCCCACCGTCCCCGAGGGCTTCCGGCTCGTCTCCGACACCGCCGGTTTCTCCTTCGCGGTCCCCACCGTCTGGGACCGGCAGAGCGAGAAGAACCACCAGATCACCTACGCGGGTTCCACCGGACGGGCCGCGCTCAAGGTCGGCGTCATCCGCAACGCCCCGTACACCTCGTACGGCAACTTCGTGGCGCTGGAGCGGACCGCCGACACCAACCAGAAGAACTACCGCCGCATCGGGCTGACGGCCAACACCTTCCAGGGGCGGCCCGGTGCGATCTGGGAGTACACGTACGAGGACCGGGAGAGCGGCGAGACGATCCACGCGATCGACCAGAGCTACATCGCGGACGACGGAACCGAGTACGCCGTCTACACCACCGAACGCGACACCGAATGGCCCGGTGCCCGGCGGATCTTCGACACCGCCCTGTCCACCTGGATGCTCAACGACACCGACTGAGGCCCGCATTCAAGGCGCCGGGGTCACAGGGACAGGCGGAAGCAGACCATTTCCCGGCCGTCCCCGGCGCGGGGGTCACAGGCCCAGGCGGAAGTAGACCGCTTCCCGGCCGTCCCCGGCGCGGGGGTCACAGGACCAGGCGGAAGCAGACCACTTTCCGGCCCGTCCCCGGCGCCGTGAAGCTCTCCGCCCGCTCCATCCCCAGCCGCCGGGCCACGGCCAGGGACCGCTCGTTCCCTGCGTCGATCGTCGCCACCACCCGCTCCACCCCGGCGGCGCGCAGCCGCTCCAGCGTGAGGCGCGCGGCGGCGGTGGCGTAACCCCGGCCCCAGGCCGACCGGGCCAGCCGCCACCCGATCTCGATCTCGCCGACCGGCCCGTGATCGGCCCGCGGCCACGGCTGGGCGCCCGTGAAGCCGGCCACCTCGCCGTCCGCGCCCAGCACCGTCCACAGGCAGTAGCCGAGTTCGGCGTCGAGCCTGCGCTGGCGGGCGGTCCACTCCTCGTACATCGAGAGTTCCTCCGACGCGCCGCCGAAGAACTCCATCACCTCGGGATCGTCGAACGCGCGATGCCAGGACAGCGCGTCCTCGTCGGTCGGGACGCGCAGCTGTACGGAGGGAGCACCGGGGAGCACGGTCGACATCTGGGAGCCCTTCGGAATGTTGATCGGCGGACCCCCATAGACTGCACGGGACAGGTGCCGCGCGGCACGTGATTTCGAGTCTTCGGGAGATCCGACCGTGACCGAGCAGCCCCTCTCCGAACACAGCGCGGATGTGATCGTCGTCGGGGCAGGCCCGGCCGGCTCCACGACGGCGTACTACCTGGCCAAGGCCGGACTGGACGTCCTGCTGCTGGAGAAGACGGCCTTCCCCCGCGAGAAGGTCTGCGGCGACGGCCTCACCCCGCGCGCGACCAAGCAGCTCGTCTCCATGGGCATCGACATCTCCGAAGAGGCCGGCTGGCTGCGCAACAAGGGCCTGCGCATCATCGGCGGCGGCGTCCGCCTCCAGCTGGACTGGCCCGACCTCGCCTCGTACCCCGACTACGGACTGGTCCGCAAGCGCGACGACTTCGACGAGCAGCTGGCCCGTCAGGCGCAGAAGGCGGGCGCGCGGCTGTACGAGCGCTGCAACGTCGGCGCCCCGATCGTCGACGACCGCACCGGCCGCATCACCGGCGTCAACGCGAAGCTCGGCGAGGAGAAGCGCGAAGTCACCTTCCACGCACCCCTCGTCGTCGCCGCCGACGGCAACTCCACCCGGCTGTCGCTCGCCATGGGCCTGCACCGCCGCGAGGACCGCCCGATGGGCGTCGCCGTCCGTACGTACTTCACCTCGCCCCGCCACGACGACGACTACCTGGAGTCCTGGCTGGAGCTGTGGGACCGCCGCGGCCCCCAGGACCGGCTGCTGCCCGGCTACGGCTGGATCTTCGGCATGGGCGACGGCACGTCCAACGTCGGCCTCGGCATCCTCAACTCCTCCTCCGCGTTCAAGGAGCTGGACTGGCGCGAGGTCCTCAAGGCGTGGTGCGCCTCGATGCCGGAGGACTGGGGCTACACCCCCGAGAACATGACGATGCCGATCCGCGGCGCCGCCCTCCCGATGGCCTTCAACCGCCAGCCGCACTACACCAAGGGCCTGCTGCTCGTCGGTGACGCGGGCGGCATGGTCAACCCGTTCAACGGCGAGGGCATCGCCTACGCCATGGAGTCGGGCCAGATCGCCGCCGACGTCATCGTCCAGGCCCACGCCCGCGCGACCCCCGCCCAGCGCGAACTGGCCCTGAACAACTACCCGAAGGTGCTCAAGGAGACCTACGGCGGCTACTACACGATGGGCCGCGCCTTCGTGAAGCTGATCGGCAACCCGAAGGTCATGAAGGTCGCCACCCAGCGCGGCCTGACGCACCCGCTGCTGATGAAGTTCACCCTCAAGATGCTCGCCAACCTCACCGACCCCACGGGCGGCGACGCGATGGACCGCATCATCAACGGACTGTCGAAGGTGGCCCCGCGGGCCTGATGCCCCCAAGCAGTCCTGCCCCTGCCCCTGGTCCTGCTCCGCTGAGCCGACCAGCACCGACATACTCGTGCCCGCGGAACAACAAGCGTTGTTCCGCCGGCACGTTGCGTCCGGGGGTACCCCGCAGCGTTGCTACGGCCTGTCCGAGTCATCGCATGTGACCATCCCCGCACGGCTGCCGCAGACCGACGAGCTTGCCGCTGCGGAAAGCGATGAGGCGTTCACCACGGTGACGCCGAGATGCAGCAACGCCGCCCGCGCCCACCGGCGCTTCAAGCCAATTTCCGTACCACCCCCGGGCTATGGCTCGCCTGATTCCTCGGCAATGTTCGGTGCACCGGGCCAGAATCCGCAGAGTATCGGGCGATCGCTTCAGGCCGGGCCTCGCGTCGGGTTCGGACACAGCGGGTCAGGCACTCGGATTCAAGCCGATCCAAACAGCTTCGCGGACGCCACTGTCGCACTGTTCTCGTAACGTCTGTCACGGCAGGATCACGTAGCGCAACCGGAAGCTGCACAGGCTTTCCCGGGCCAGGCTCGGGACACGGGGGAGGACGATCGCACATGGCATGGGACGAGTGGGAACAGCTGAAAGCCGACGCGGTCCAGCGTCACACCACGAACATGCAGATCAACAGTGCGTCGCCCGATACTGGCCACGGCGCGTACTGGAACGGCAGCGACGACGGCTCGAAGCCGTCGGCCGGCCTGAAGAATCAGGCACGTGTCATTGCCGGCGAACGTCGACGGAAGTGTGACGCTTGACTATCGCTCGATCGACGTCGCTGTCGCACCTCCGACGGGTTCCTTTGCTCCTGTGCGCAGTTACCCTCGCGCTCCCTCTGGCAGGTTGTTCATCCGTGAAGACTGACAACGAGGAGCTCGGATACAAGCCCCAGGTGCTGGACGTCGAGGCGGCGGAGCAGGAGGTGAACGACATTTCCAGCAGGCTGCTCGACGCGATGAACGTCAAGGGCAGGACCGAGGGGTCGGGAGCCATGATCGCTCAGTGCGAAGCCGTCGATCCCGACATGAGGAATTACTACACGGTGGCCCACCCCTGGTCGATCCACGACCTCAAGAAGGGGACGTTCGAAGAGGCTATGCAGAACCTGCGGGATGAACTTCCCAGAATGGGCTGGAAGATCACGAGGGACGGTGAGACGAAGTCGATGGCGAAGAATCCTGAGATTGTGGCTGTCGACACCAAGAGTCATCACACCGTGACGATCGAGTGGGTCAAGAACAGGTCCGGCGAACTGAAGCAGTTGATCAGTATCGATGTCGGCTCTCGCTGCTACAGAGCCCCCGAAGGAACCGACCTCTCCGCCGCGCACTGATGCCTGCAAGAGGCCGTGGTTCGACTCGAATCCGACCCCACGGGCGGCGACGCGATGGACCGCATCATCAACGGACTGTCGAAGGTGGCCCCGCGGGCCTGATCCTTCGCCCCGGCCGCCCGGCCGCCCGGCCGCCCCCGGCCCGCGGTCGCCCTTCTGCCCCCCCGAACGTCGTCATCGGCGTGGTGGGGGCCCGTGGTCCTGGTTGACTGAGTGGTGTTCGACCAGGACATGGGAAGGCCCGGGGCTGCAGCGATGGTGTATCGGCATACGGAACGTACGAGGCGCAATGCCCAGGAGAAGGAGGAGGCGTTCCTGCGCGCGGCGCACGACCTGGTGGCCCGCCACGGCTTCGCCGGGGCGAAAGTGACCGCCGTGGCCGGTGCGTGCGGAGCGAGTGCAGGATCCCTCTACTCGTACTTCGGCAGCCGGGACGAACTGCTCGCCCGGGTCTTCCGGCGGGCTGCCGACCGTGAGCTCGCCGCCGTACGTGCCGCGGTGTCCGAGGCCCCTGCCGCTGCGCCGGCGCGTCTGGACGCGCTCATCAGTACCTTCACGCGGCGGGCCCTGCTGGGGCGTCGGCTGGCCTGGTCATTGCTCTTCGAGCCGGTCTCCCCGTTGGTCGAGGCGGAGCGGCTCCGCTACCGGCGGGAGTACGTCGCGCTGGGGGAGAGCGTCATCGGCGAAGGTGTCGCGGCGAAGGTGTTCGCACAGCAGAACGCCTACGTCGCGGCCTCGGCGGCGATCGGCGCCATCGCTGAAGCACTGATCGGGCGGCTCTCGCCGGTCGTCTCCGGCGGGACAGGGGCGGATCTTCCGGATGTGCAGTTGGTGGCAGAAATCCGCAACTTCTGCTTCCGGGCGCTGGGTTACACGCCGGACGGACCGCCCGGACCTGCTTCGGAGGATCATTGCCCCGCTCCTGCATCGTCCGTACCATAAATTGAACAAAGGTTCATGGCTTGATCTGGACGTGGGGGACAGATGCAACACGGGGAACAGGTAGACATGCTCAAGCGCCTTCTCGCGCTGCGCGAGACGCGCCGCGACGAGAAGATGCTCGATGAGGTCGTCAGGCTTCCGATCACCAAGTACACGGACGAGGGGCTCCTGGAGCAGGAGATCGCCTCGGCCTTCTCGCAGTACCCGCTGATCGCGGGTCACGCGTCGACGCTGGCCGAACCAGGGGCCTATCTGACCAGCGACTGGGACCAGTTCCCGTACTTCGTGGTCAGGGGCGAGGATGGCCGGATCCGTGCCTTCTACAACCAGTGCCGCCATCGCGGTGCCCGGATCGCCGAGGCGCCCGCCGGCACGGTGAAGAACTTCGTCTGCCCCTTCCACGGCTGGGTCTACGGGCTCGACGGCGCCCTGAAGGGCATCACCCGGGCACATGACTTCCCGGGCGTGAACCCGTGCGACTACGGGCTGGTGGAGCTGCCGGCCACGGAGGCGGGAGGTCTGGTCTGGGTGGGCCGGACGCCCGGGGCGGAGCTCGACATCCCCGGCTTCCTGGGGACGTTCTTCGAGGACCTCGTGAACTTCGACGTGGCCTCGCTGATCCAGTACAAGAAGACGAAGGTCGTCAAGGAAGCCAACTGGAAGCTGCTGATCAAGACGTACCTGGAGGGCTACCACGTCCCCTACCTCCACCGGGAGACGCTCGCGGCGGCCTTCAAGAGGGGCGTGATCGCCCACGACAGCGACGGCCCGCACATCCGGCTGTCCGCGGCGCGCACCAACATCGGCGAGTGCGCCCTCAAGCCGGAGGAGGAGTGGCGCATCCTCGACTACGCCTCCGTGTACTACACGCTCTTCCCCAACACCTTTTTCATCCTGCATCCCGACTACGTGTCCATCAACACGTTCTGGCCGCTGAGTCCCGACCGGACGATCTGGACGCACGAGATGCTCTACCGGGCCGAGGACTTCGCCGGTTCCGCCGGGCAGAGTTCCCTGGAGAAGCGGTTCCGGTTCACCAACGACACCGTGTTCGACCAGGAGGACTTCGCCATCGCCGAGGACGTGCAGCGCCACCTCCTCCACGGCGGCAGCGATCACCATGTCCTGGGGCTCGCGGAAGGCCTGCTCTCCATATTCCAGAACAACATAGATGAGCGGCTCACCGGTCCGGGCGAGACGGCCGGCGCTTCGTCCACCACCCACGCGACGACAGGACAGCACTCATGACCACGGAACTCAGCGATTTCGCGCACGGCATCTTCAAGGCCCAGCCCTTCAGCATGTTCCTGGGCGCCGAACTCACCTCGGTGGGGCCCGGATCGGCCGAGATCCGCATCGCCAACCGGCCCGAGATCCAGCAGCAGCACGGCTTCGTGCACGGAGGGGTCCTCAGCTACCTGGCGGACAACTCGCTGACGTTCGCGGGAGGGCTCGCCCTGGGAGGCGACGCGCTCACCGCCGAGTACAAGATCAACTACATCAAGCCGGCGGTCGGTGACACCGTCATCGCCCGCGCGCAGGCAACGGCCACCACCCGGCGGCAGGCCGTGTGCCAGTGCTCCATCTACGTCGCGTCCCCGGAGGGGGACGAGCGCCTGGTCGCCGTGGCGCAAGGGACGATCGTGACGGCGGGCGGGCGCCCGGCGCAGGAGGACTGACGGAGGCGGGGGACGGCTGCCCACCGTCGTCCCCCGGCGCAGGACGACCGGCGACTGACGGTTGCCCGCCGCCGTCCCCCGGCCCCTGGCGAGAGGACACCCGTCCTCGCGTCAGGGGCCGCCCCTGTTCACCCGTGTGGGTCAGTGCTCACCCGGCAGCGTCTGCTCACGCAGGACGTGCTTCATCACCTTGCCGGAGGGAGTACGGGGAAGGGACGGCAGGACCACCAGTTCCCGGGGGATCTTGTACTTGGCCAGCGTCGTGGCGAGGAAGCGGCGCAACTCCTCAAGCGTCACGGCCGCGTTCGCCTCCACGACGGCCACGACGGTCTCTCCCCACTCCTCGTGCGGCCGGCCGATGACGGCGCAGTCCTGGACCGCCGGATGCTGGCGCAGCGCCTCCTCCACCTCGGGCGAGAAGACGTTCTCGCCACCGGTGATGACCACATCCTTGAGGCGGTCGACGATGAACAGGTAACCGTCCTCGTCGACGCGGGCCAGATCCCCGGACCTGTACCAGTCGCCGTCGAACGCGCGCTCCGTCGCCGACGGGTCGTCGAGGTAGCCGATCATCCGCGTGCCCGAGCGCAGCCACAGCTCCCCGGTCTGGCCGGCGCGGGCGTCGGAGCCGTCGGGCCCGACCACACGGATGTCCACGCCGGGCATTCCCCCCGCACCGATCGACCCCGCCTTGGTGACCTGCTCCTCGGGGTAGAGGGCGGAGCCGACCGGGCCCATCTCGGTCATCCCGTACACCTGGTAGAAGCGGTCGGATCCGTAGGCGGCCTGCAGCATCCGTACGGTCTGTGCTCCCAGCGGTGCGCCGCCGTAGGCCCACAGCCGCATGTGCGAAAGATCGAAGCCGGACAGGTCGCGCCCCGCCGCCTCCAGTGTCTTCAGCGGGGCGAGATAGGCGATGGGGGCACCGAAGAACGCGGTCGCCCGGTGCTTCTGGGCGGCTTCGAGGAAGGCGAGGGGCTGGTACTCCTTGAGCAGGACCACGGTGCCGCCCAGGTAGATCATGGACAGGAACCAGTTGTTCAGGGGCGCCGCGTGCCAGATCGGCATCGCGATGAGGAACCGGTCGTCCCGGCGCAGACCCGTGGCCGCGGTGGTGTACGCGGGCACACTGGACAGGCCGCGGTGCGAGTGGAGACATCCCTTGGGCGCACTGGTTGTTCCGGAGGTGTAGAGCACCTGCGCGACGGCGTCGGGCCCGACCTCCACGCCGTGCCACTCCTGTGCCTGCGCGACGCACAGGTCGAACTCGCCGCTGCCGGTGTCGTTCGTGGTGAGAGCGACGACATCGGGGGCCGCTTCGCCCACGCGTCCGGCCACTTCCTCCGCCACGACCGCCAGGCGCACCTTCGCGTGCCCGACGACGTACGCCACCTCGTGCGCGGTGAGCTTGTGGTTGATGGGCACCAGCGCCGCACCGGCCCGCCAGATGCCGAACGCCGCCACGGCGAAAGCGGGCGTGTTGTACATCATCACGCCCACCCGGTCGCCCGGCCGCACACCCCGGTCACGCAGTACGCCGGCCGCGCGCTTCGAGGCCGAGAGCAGCTCGGCGTAGGTCATCGAGCCCAGATCGGAGACCACGGCGGGCTTCGCCGCGCAGGTGCGAGCCGATCTTTCCAGCATCCACGTCAGGTTCACTGCAGGATTCTCCACTCACGGTCGCGGCCGTGGCTCGACGAAGCGCGGTCCTGCCGCGACTTCTGGGTGGCGCTCCAACCGGCTCAGCAAAGATTGAATCATTGTTCAATATCCTGTGGAAGCCCCAACAACCCCTGGTGTGAGGGGGGATGAGTGCGGTGCCGCGTCAGTGGCGCTCCGTAGCTGTGGCGGGTGGGTACGGATACTCAGAGCCCGCGTAGGTGACTGTACGGACGTGGTTGTGAGCGCTTTGTAGCTAACCTCTGTGGCGACCACCTCCGGCGAGTACAGCAGACACGGCCGGAGAATTCACCCGGGCGGTGGCCCGGGTCGCGGGGAGAGTGTGCGCATGGCATGGGACGAGTGGGAACAGGTAAAGGCACAGGTGGCCGAGCGGCACACCGCCCGGTTACAGCTCAACAGCCTTCCGGGGGAGGGCGGCCAGGCCGATCCGTCCGGTGGCGGGGGCAGTACCGGAACGCTCAGGCACAAGGGCGGCCCGTGGACGAAAGCGGCCGGCACGGCGGATGGCCTCCAGACCGGCACGATCACTGCGAAGGTTGACCTGCGCAAGGCTCATGACGGCATTTCCGGCGGTCTGGCCGGGTTGTCCAGCCTCGGGGCACTCAAGTCCGTTCTCACCTCGTGGGACGAACGCCTCGGTCGTGTCCGTGCAGAGTGCAGTTCTCTGGAGCCGAAGCTGCGACAGGTGGCTGCGGACTTCGCCGAAGTGGATGCCGAGGTGGGGGAGAGAACGAAGGCGGTCGTGGTGCCGGGCACGAGGAGGGGCGAGTAGACCATGGCCACAGAACCCGGGCTGACATGGCAGCGGTTCCGCGACCTCAAGCTGTCGGAACTTACCGATGCCGCCGACGGCTGGCGTGCCGCATCCGCGTTCGCCGATGCCGCTCGCGAACGGGTCGACGGCGACATGAGCGGCAGGCTCACCAAGACCCAGGACAGCGAGTCCGCCCGAGCAGCGGTCAAGAGGCTGAAGCGGCTGAGCGAGAACTACCACTACATCCACACCGAGACGGGCCTCGTCCGAGGCACCCTCGACGGGCTCGCCACGGAACTCGGCGCCCCACAGCGCCGGTTGCACGACGCCCTCGACGACGCTGCCTCGCTCGGATACACCGTCAACGACAGCGGCAGCATCGACTACCCAGCCGGCGGTAGGAACGACCTGACCGGCGACCCGCACCCCGGCGGCTCCGTGGTGGGCAACAACGGCCTCATCGGTGCCGGGAATCCGGGGCTGTACCGCGACGCCAACGGCATGTTGGACCCCGCACTGGCTCCGGGCGCACCCGCGCTGAAGAGTCCCAACCCGCACCGCGCCAAGGCCCAGGACGTCGCCGACCGCCTCGCCCATGCCATGCGGGAAGCACACGAGATCGACGCCCGGTACAGCTCGGCACTCCACAAGCTCAAGGCGGCCCCGGGCCTCACGGTCGACACCAGGACGTGGGCGGACGTGGGATCGGATGCCGACGCGGTGAGCCGGGCCGCCCAGAAATACCTGGAGAAACAGCTTCCGCTCGACAAGTCTCCTGCGGAACGGAAGGAGTGGTGGGACCACCTGAGTCAGGAGCGGCGTGAGGAGTATCTGTCTGCGTTTCCAGGGGTGATCGGGAACCTGGACGGGATTCCGGCGACGGCGCGCGACGAGGCGAACCGCGAGAATCTTCAGCTGCTCATCGCGCAACTCGGTGTGAAGCATGATGACGCTTCCCAAGAGATGCTGGGTGGTCTGAAGGGGATCCAGGCGAAGCTGAAGGAGGGCGGCGAGCCGCCGATGTACTTACTGGGCATCGGCGATGAGGGAAACGGCCGCGCGATCATCGCCTACGGCAACCCCGATACCGCCGACAACGTCTCGGCGTACGTCCCTGGGCTCGGCACCAAGCTGGATGCGGACTTCGCCGGTGGAACAGTGAACCGCGCATTGCAGACAGCTCTCGGCGCGCACCATGTCGATCAGTCCAGCAGAACCTCGTCGATCGTGTGGCTCGGATACGATGCGCCGCAGACGACACCTGGCGATCTGGCCAGCGGCAAGAGCGTGATGTTCACGAACGATGCCGAGGCGGGAGCCCCTGACTACAACGCGTTCATGGCGGGGATCTCCGCAACGCACGAGGGCGGCGACCCGCACGTCACCGCCATTGGACACTCCTACGGATCCCTCACGGTCGGGCTCGCTGCGCAGGAGAAAGGCGGCATTCCCGGCGCCGATGACATCATCCTGGTCGGAAGCCCCGGCACCGGCGCGGACAACGCTCAGGACCTCAATGTGGGTAGGGGTCACGTGTATGTGGGCGCAGCCGACAACGACATCGTCACCAAACTCCCGAACCATGCGGAAGCCTCCGGAATGGCTTCCGGAGCGGCCGGTGGAGGGTCGGCCGGATTTGTTCTGGGAGCCGGCATGGCCGGCCCGCCGGGAGCGCTTTTCGGCGGCGTTGCCGGAGCCGTCGTCGGAGGTGTCGCCGGCTACAACGCGCAAGACGCACAAACCGATCCCAGCGAGCATTGGTTCGGCACCGACCCTGCAAGCGAGAGTTTCGGAGCCACACGGTTCATGGTGGACGACGGCGCAACCATCATCGAAGACCGTGGAAAGATGACGGCGCATTCGAATTATTTCAACCCGGACGAAGACCAGGAATCGGCCGACAATATTGCCAATATTGTGGCCGGGAAGTCTGAGGAGATCAAGTTGGAGACGCCTCGATGAGGGTTTCGAGGGCCATGGTGCTGATGGCTGGAGCCCTGCTCCTGGCTGGATGCAGTGAATCGGGTGATCCGGCTGAACAGGAGGTAAAGATGAACATGCAGGAGGCGGCGGTCCGGGCTGATGAGATCCTCGACGGCACATTTGCCGCCATTAAGCCGGAGGTGCACTGGACGCACGAGCGGTCGACTGAGGGAAACTGTGACGTGCAGAGGCGCCGGGCGGTCATGACGATCATCTCGGAGGAACGGCGGGGGAGCTTTCTGGGGTTGATCGAGCGCCACTGGGAGGGGAAGGGATACAAGCAGCTCTCGGTGAACAACTCGGATATGTCGGCCATGTACTACAGAACGCCCGACCAATTCAATGTGCGCGTTCTCATCGGCGGTGCAGGGCAGGCCTTTTTTGAGGTTGCGACGCCTTGTGTGAAAGTTTCCGAGGTGTCTCCGCCGAAAGCGGAGACAGTCGGCCCGGACTATTCCGGAAGAATGACCCCCATCCCTGACGTCAAGTCGGATTTCTGGTCCGCGAAGAGCGCTCCCTCTTCCCGGACGTGATCCGTCGCCAGGTCGTCCCTCCTGCCGACGCCCCTCAGCGGCGCCCCGCCCGCCCGTAGCACCGCGCCAGCGCGTGGAAGGCCTGCTTCGGCTCCCAGTGCCAGTCGGACTCCGGGTCGTCGAACCGGTCCTTGATCGGCTTCACGACCGCGTAGCTCGCCATGTCCAGGTCGTAGCGAGGGACGGGGGAGTGCGGGGCGTCGGCGGTGACGAACTCGAAGGCCATCGCGGCGTACAGGCCCATCTCCTCGAAGACGCCCAGGAGTTCGGTGAGATAGGCGGCCTGGGTCCGCTCGCTGCGGACCAGGTCGCCCTTGATCTCCGGCGGCTGCTTGGTGTAGTCGATGGTGTCCCACCCCATGCCGCCCTGCTCGGGCGCCCCCGCATACGTGCACGTGCCGAACTCGGTGATCGCCAGCGGCTTGCCCCAGCGCAGGTACGAGCGCAGCTCGCGCACATAGTCCGCGCGGTCGGGGAAGTACGAGTAGTAGTCGATGCCCACGATGTCGAAGAGGTTCCAGTCGACCTCGTCGTCCTGGGCGGCCGCGTACGACAGATTGCCGCCGAAGACCGACCGTCCGACCGCGGCGGCCCGTGCCGTGACCGCGGACAGGCGGCGCATCATCTGCTCCGGGTCGAAGTTGCCCTCCATCAGGTTGCGGATCCGCTCCTGGGCGTCGGCGCCGGGCACGATGCCCGGCACGAACAGCCAGAACTCGCACCCCACGCTCAGGTCGGCCCGCGCGCCCTGGCGGCGGAGCCGCTCCAGGTGCCGCCCGGTCTCCGCGAGATGGTCGAGGATCTCCGCCGGGGGCCGGTCGCCCAGGGTCGGCTGGAGCCAGATGTGCAGGCCGAGCTCGGCGGCCTCGGACGCGGTGGCGTTGAGGCGGTCGACGCCGTCGCCCGTCACCTCGATCGACGTGGCGTGCATGTCGTTCTTGATGGCGCGGAGGTCCTTGCGCATACGGGCGGTGCTCCACGCGGTGCCGGGAGTCTCGCCCGCGCCGATCGTGTAGCAGACCCCTCGGTGCGTCAGCCCCTTGTGGTTCCCGCGCCCGCCCCGCCGGCCGGCCGTGGCCGCCGAGGCGGGGGCGCCGGTCAGGAGCGGTCCGGCGGCCGCCGCGGCCCCGATCGCCCCCGCCCCGGCCAGGAACCCAGCCCGGCTGATTCCCTCACTGCGTACGTCGCGATGCACTCTGACTCCCCGGATGATCGGCGGTTCACGTGTCGCCGCCAGTCTGCCGAGCGGGTGCGGTTGCGGACGTCCGCCGAAAGTCTCCGGGCGCGTGACCAAGGGATGAACCACGCGCCCGGAAAAGCGACTTAGGTCGACGGACCGGGTCCGCGCCCCGTCCACCGCGGGAGTCCCGGGTGCGTCACTGGCCCACTCGTCCGTCGACGCACTCGCGCAGCAGGTCGGCGTGGCCGCAGTGGCGGGCGTACTCCTCGATCCGGTGCACCATCAGCTCCCGGACCGAGGTCCGGTCCTTCCCGAGACGCGTGCCCAGGTCCGGGTGCTCGGCCAGCGCGGCGTCGGTCGCCGCCTGCTCGCGCTCCAGGTCGGCGTACGCGGAATCGACCACGGCCTGATCGGCGACCGCTCCGTCGAAGTCCGCGTCACGCCTGCCGTACAGCCTCGGCAGCGGCTCGTCCTCGCTGATCCAGTTGCGCCAGTCCCGTTCCGCCATGGCGAGGTGCCGGACCAGGCCGAGCAGTGACATCGTCGACGGCGGAACCGAACGGCGGGCCAGTTGCTCCGGGTCCAGACCCTCGCACTTCATCCGCAGGGTCAGGCGGTAGTCCGTCAGGAAGCCCTGGAGCGTCGCGAGCTCACCGTCCGGACCGGCTCCTTCGCTGTTGCGGGGGTCGTCGGCCGGGTCGGCCCACATGTCGGGGTAGACAGTGGCCCGGGTCCATCGTGCGGGTTGGTCATTCATGTGCCCCATGCTCGCCGCCAAGTGCCCCGCCCGCCAGGGAGTTTCGCCCGGGCGGCACGCGGAGCCCCCGGTCACCCGGTCGGTATCCGGCGTTTCTCGTCGGCCTCGGCGCGCCTGCCGCCGGAGGCGACCACCCGGCCCCTGGACCCGCGCGGCAGCAGACGGCGGGTGAGGCCGGACTCGTAGCGGGGCTGGAGCAGCAGGACCAGGCCCACCGCGCAGACGGCCGCGACGCCGAAGAGCATCCAGGACTTGGCGCCCCGAGCCGAATAGGCCACGATCCCGAACGAGAACAGCGCCGACCAGAAGTACATGAGGAGCACGGCCCGGCGGTGCGAGTGGCCGAGCTGGAGCAGACGGTGGTGGAGGTGGCCCTTGTCGGGGGCGAAGGGGGACATTCCGTTCCAGGTACGCCTGATGACGGCCAGTACCAGGTCCGCGACCGGCAGCGCGATGACGGACAGCGGCAGCAGCAGCGGAATGTAGACCGGCACCATCGCGGCCGAACCGGACCTGCCGTCCATCGACTGGTTGAGGAGGCTCGGGTCGACCTCGCCCGTCACCGAGACCGCGCACCCGGCGATGAGCAGACCGAGCAGCATCGAGCCCGAGTCCCCCATGAAGATCCGGGCCGGGTGGGAGTTGTGGACCAGGAAGCCCAGGCACATGCCCGCCAGGATCGCCGAGATCAGCGTGGTGGACGCGGCGGCCTCGATCCCGTAGCCGTACCAGAGCCGGTACGCGTACAGGAAGAACGCCGACGCCGCGATGCCCACCGTGCCGGCGGCCAGCCCGTCGAGCCCGTCGACGAAGTTGACCGCGTTGATGGAGACGACGATCAGCCCCACGGTCAGCAGCGTGCCCTGCCAGTCGGAGAGGTAGATCCCGTCGGTGCCCGGCACCGGGAGCCAGAGGATCGTCAGCCCCTGGAACACCATCACCCCGGCGGCGAGCACCTGCCCGCCGAGCTTGACCAGCGCGTCGACGCCCCATTTGTCGTCGAGCACACCGAGCAGACAGATCAGTGCCGCGCCGGACAGCAACGCCCGTGGCGTCGAGCTCTCGGTGAAGATCTCTTCCAGGTGCGGCAGATGGGAGGCGACCAGCAGTCCGGCCAGCAGCCCGCCGAACATGGCCATGCCACCCAGACGCGGAGTGGGCTCGCGGTGGACGTCGCGCGCCCGGACCTCGGGGACCACCCCGAAGGCGATGGCGAACTTCCGTACGGGGCCGGTCAGGACATGGGTCACGGCCGCCGTGACGAACAGCATGAGCAAGTAGTCCCGCACGGGCGGCCTCACATTCCGGCCCAGCGGGCCGATACCTGAGCCCGATCGATGCCTTCGCTGCGCCCCGGCGAGCCTAACTCATGCGGATTTCTGTGCGACGGGGCGTGGGGCGGGGCGGTGGTGGGCGCGGGCGTCGAGTGATACGTACGTCAGCGGGCGGATGTGCCATTCGATGTGCCGGCCACCCCGCAGCAGGAGCGTGAACCCGCAGGGTTCGCCGCGTTGGAGCGCCCCCAGGGCCTGCACCCAGCCGCCCAAGTCCGTCCAGTGGTGGGCGCGGATCAGTTCGCGCGGGGTGAGGCCGAAGAGATGGTTCGCCCGGAGCTGTACGCGGACGGCGCGGACGGCCTCCTGGGGCGTGGCCACGATGCGCAGGTCGACCGGCTCGGGGACGAAGCCGGTGGCGGGGCCGTAGCGGAGGGCCTCGAACCGGTAGCCGTGCTCGACGGCTGGTCGCAAGGGGGGTGAGGGACGTACGCATCGTCGACCGTCCGATCGCAAGCGGGCACGCCAAATGGCCTTCGGGCAGGGGTGGTTGGGGCGCGGCGCGGCGGGTGGGATCGGTTGACCCCGGCGGCGCGGCGACGCAGAGCGACGGTAGCGTTACGGAAGCATGGGGCGCAACCATGCTCCGGGGCATGGTTGCGCCCGGATAGCAGGAGAGCCCCCGTCCGGCACGGACGGGGGCTCTCCTGCGGCAGGCGCGACGGCGCTACTGGACGAAGTGGTCGAACTCGCCTGCCTTGACGCCCTGGATAAACGCGGCGAACTTGCTGCGGCTCGTCCTGGTCACCACGCGCGGGTCGTCGCTCTCGCGCACCAGGATCTCCTCGGCCTGCCGCGCCACCTCGACACACTGTTCTCCGCCGCCGGAGAACGAAGACTTCTGCCACTCGATGTCTGCGCTCATGCTGCGGATTATCACAGGTCCCGTGCGAGGTGGTGAACGAAGCTCCGCGACTCCTCGGGCCCGAGGCTGACCCGCTGGGCGAAGTCGAGCTGCATGCGGTACCGGTTCAGATCGGCCGCAGCGTCCAGGTAGGCCCCTTTGAACGGGGTGTCGATGTGGACGGTGTCCAGCTGTGGCGCCACGCCGCCCGCGTACAGCACGGTCTGCGTCACCTCGACGAACTTCTCGCTGGCGAACGGGATCACGCGCACCGTCACGTCCGGCCGGTCGGCTGCCTCCAGGAGGTGCAACAGCTGGCCGCGCGCGACCTCGCGTCCGCCGACCCGCATGCGGAGACCGGCCTCGTGGACGATGACGTCGAACTTCGGTGGCCTGTCGCGGTCGAGCACGGCCTGCCTGCGCATGCGGTGCTCGACTCTTGCCTCCACCTCGTCCTCGGGCAGCTTGGGCAGCACTCCCTCGAACAGCGCCCGCGCGTACTGCGGCGTCTGGATCAGTCCGGGCAGTGTCACGGACTGGAGGCAACGCATATGGCTCGCGTGGTGCTCCAGCTCCGCGATGTCGAGGAAGCCGGGTGCCAGCACGCCGCGGTACTCGTCCCACCAGAACTGGCCCCGGTGTTCCCGGGATATGGCGCACAGCGCCTCGATCAATACGGTGTCGTCGCATGCGTAGAAGCTGGCCAGGCGGCGGATTCGCGCCTCGCTGATGCCGATGCGGCCCGCTTCCATATGGCTGATCTTCGACTGATCGGTCGAGATGAGTCCGGCGGCCTCGCGCGCCGTTCGGCCGGCCTGCTCCCGCAGCTTCCTCAGCTCGCATCCCAGGCGTGCCTGGCGTGCGGTCGGATTGTCCCTCGGTGGCATGTCACCATCCTTCGTCCCCGCGCAGTCTTGCGCGGTGCGGCTGCCCCGGTCCACCCGATCGCGTGAAGCGACAGGGGCAACCTTGCTACGGGGCATTCTGGCGCCCTATGGTCCCAGTGGGCGACGCTCGAAGGCGTCATCGTCCGAAGTGCAGCCACCCGCAAGCGAGTTGAACGCCCCTGGGTCGGCCAACGCCACGGACCACGCCCACCGCACGACGCCCCGGAGACCGCCTCACGCAGGGAGACCGCGCCATGACCCCCGTAACCGTTCCTCCGGCATCCGCCCCCTACCTCCCCCAGCGCGGCGAGCGCTACCGGCTCGTCGCACCGAACGCCCCCACCGCCCCCAGGGTCGTGCGGGACTTCTTGGCGGCGGTGCTGTGGGCCGCCGGACATGCCCCACTCGTCGACGACGCCCGGCTCTGTGTGAGCGAGGTCGTCTCCAACACGTACTGCCATACGGACTCACCCCAGGTCCGGGTGGAGGTCACCGTCAATCGCCGGCAGGTGACGGTGTACGTGACGGACGACGAACCCGATCGGCTGCCCGTGCCCCCGCCCCCGCGCACCCCCGGCGCGGACGAGGGCGGGCGGGGGCTGTTCCTCGTCGAAGCGCTCGCCGCCCGGTGGGGGACCACCGCGTACGGGGCGCGGTCGCCGCACTCGAAGACGGTGTGGTTCACCCTCTCCGCCGCCGGACGCTGAGGCGGTCGGACCCGCACGCAGGGTGCGAGGCCGACACCCGCTGCGCTGCCGGAAGAGAACCGGCCTCGGTACTGGTGGGCTTGCGCGTTCGGTTGTTGTGCGGTGAGAGACGGCATCGTCCGCCTGCAGGCCAACCAGGCCCAGGTCGAACGCGGTCGGCAAGCCCGTAAGCACTTCCAGGACACCAGTCCCGCGTCAGCGGCCCATCACGTCGTCCCGCGTCAGGCGGCCTTCGATGCGGGTCCGCACGTCACACGTGCATATGGAGCCGCAACTGGTACTCAGGCCGTGGGCGGATGGTCCGGGAAGGGGACCGCGTACCGCGGGTCGCGGTTTGCGGTGATGCGGGCGTGGCGCAGGAGCTCACGGATGATGCCCGCGTTGCCCATGGACCAGCCGGTGGCGGGGGCGAGGACGCTGGGCGTCTCCCGGTGCTCGAAATTGGACCAGCGGACGCCGTCGGCGTCGGTTGTCGCGCGGGCTGCGAGGTCGGCGACGAGGATGTCGGCGAAGTCGCGGCCGTCGCCGCGTTCGACTTGGCGGTCGCAGGCGAGTGCGAGGACGCCGGCGGTGCCGCAACAGCGGCCGTTGTTGTCCCAGAATCCGGGGCGGACACGTCGTGGGAGACCGGAGTCGACGATGGTGTGCCAGCAGCGGTCGGCGAGGATGGGCCAGGCGGGATCGTCGGGCAGGACGTGGGCCAGCAGGCGGAACGCCTGGGCGTCGCCGGCTGAGCCGTGGCACCAGCCGTAGCTGTGGCGTTCGATCTTCTCGTGCTGCTGCTGCGGGTCGGAGTGCGCGACGAGGAAGCCGTCCGGGCCGGCTTCGTCGCGGGAGACGACGTCGGCGGCCCCGGCCACTGCGAGGTCGACGAGGTCGGGGCGGTCGGAGGCCCGGCCGACTGCGGCGAGCGCGTAGACGATGCCGAGGGTGCCGTGCGACATGTGGTGCAGGCGGGGTACCGAGCCGGCCCGGGTTTCCCACTGAACGCCGGCGGCGGTGGGCTCGGCAGCGCGCGCGTAGCGGTTGACGGCCAGTTGGGCGAGGTCGAGGTCGCCGCATTCCAGCGCGGCGAGCGCTATTCCGGCGTTGCCGACGATCAGTTCGAAGCGGTCGTTCCACCCTGCGCCGTTGTAGCGGGCCCGTAGGACGTCCAGAGCATGGTCGGCGGACGCCCCCGCCGCGGTGTCGCCGAGCACGCGGTGCGCGCCCCGCAGAGCGACAGCCATCCCGGCCACCCCTGTGTAGAGGCCACAGTCCTCCCAGCCGTCGACCGCGTCAGCGACGCTGCGGGCACCGCGCAGGGCCGCGTCCGCGTACCGGTCGTCGGCGAAGTACCGCCACGCGTCGAGGAGGGCCAGCAGCACCCCCGAAGTCCCGCTGTACAGCTCCGGCGTGACCTGGTCGTCGGCGGGAGTGCCGGGCCAGGCCAAACCGCCGTCGACGTCCCGTGCCGCCTTCAGCAGCCACTCAAGGGCCCCGACGGCAAGTGATTCCGCGCCTTCCGGTGCACTGGTGGTCATCGACCCAGCGTTCCACAGAGTTGGGCCGACCCGCGATCCACCCCAAGCGGTTTCTGGCTCAGAAACAAGCACTGACCTCGTCGCTCAACGGGGCAGGTACCGGAGCAGGTACCGGAGCGTGCAGTCCGGCAGCGGGTCCAGGGCCCTGGTGGTGCGGGAGTGGCTGAAAAGGCCACCGTGCTGGCTGCTCCGGGCCAGGGCGGATCCGTGAACGACATCGTGATCCGTGGACGAGGTCGTGCCCCGGTTCTTGGCTCGGGCTCAGATCAGGTGGTCGAACTCCCCGGCCTTCACTCCGAGCACGAAGGCGCGCAACTTGGCGACGCTGGTGGTGACGACGACATCGGGGTCGTCGCTCTCGCGCACCTTGATCGAGCCGTCGACGGGGGCCAGCTCGATGCAGCTCTGATTGTTGTCTGCTCCGGAGAAGGAGGACTTCTGCCAGTTGATTGCGTCGGTCATGCGGGTGGGCTCACATTTCTTGTGCGATGCGTTGAATGAATTGTGCGGACTCCTTCATGTCGAGAGAAATGGACTCGATGGAGTCGAGTAGGGCTCGATAGCGCGCCAATTGGGCCTCGGAGTCCAGGAAGCCCGCGGCGAACGTGCTGTCCAGCTGGACGGTGTCGAGTGCCGGGATGGCGGCGCAACGCGGCCTCGTGGACGAATGCCTCGAACGGGGTCGGCCTGGGGCGGCCGAAAATGTTGCGCCGCCTGGTGCGGTGCTCGACGCGGGCGTTCCTCGGCCAGGGCGTCGACCAGGTGCTTGTCGGTCGCCGAGCAGTGGGCAGCGAGCTGGCGGACCCGCACACTGCTCACTCCGTACCGACCGGACTCGATGTGACCGATCTGGGCTCGCTCGCCGCCCATGTACGCGGCAGCCTGGCTCCCGGACATCCCCGCATGCTCGCGCAGCCTGCAAAGTTCCGCACCCGGCCGCTTCTGCCTGGCGGTCGGACAGCTCTTCGGTGGCATGTCCCTCCCGTTCATGCGGGTACGAGTGTGCCGCCCGACCGTGCCACCGGTCCACTTGTATGGGTGCTAGGGCCGTCACACTGTTGCGCCGTCCCACTGTTGGTCCCTGGCGTCCAGTGCTGTCGAGCCCAAAGTTGATCGGGTTCGAAGTCAGGTTTCCCGTAAGCGAGTTGAACACTCACGGGGTGCGGTCAACTCCAGCACCCGCCCCTGCCTCCCCCGGCGCGGCGAGCGATACCGGCCGTCGCGCCGAACGCTCCCACCACCCCCAAGAGCGTGCGGGACTTCGTGGCGACGGTGCTGTGGGCCGCGGGGCACCCGCGCCTCGTCGACGACGCCCGGCTCCGTGTGTGCCTCGTGAACGGTCTCGCCGCCCGGTGGGGGGCCACCGCGTACGGGGCGCGGTCGCCGCATTCGAAGACGGTGTGGTTCACCCTCTCCGCCGCGAGCGCGGTTCACCCCTCCATTTGATTTGGACGACCGTCCAGGACTATCGTCCAAACAGACGGCCGGCTCCCACACGTACACGTATCGGAGAGTGTGATGAACCAATCCTTGCTGGCGACCGCGATCGCGGCACTCCTGGTCTGGGAGGCGCTCCTGCTGATTCCCATGGTCCCGGGGAAGCTGATCGACACGAGGGACTTCTCGCCGCTTCCGCGGTGGCAGTACAACAGCTTCAACGTGTATCTGACCTCTCTCGGACTCGCCAGCTTCGTGGTGGCCGGGTTCGCCATGGCCGGCCAGCACTGGGCCTTCGTTGCGGCACTGGTGCTGAGCCTCGGCTACATCGCGGTCTTCGCGGCCGACCTCGGCGCGGTCTTCCCCGTCGTGCCCGACCCCCTGCCGGTGCAGCTGCTCGTCCTCGAAGCGATCGCACTGGCCTCGGCCGGTGTGATCGCCGTGCTCGCGATCCAGGGGGTGCGACTGTGATGAGCGAGTCGACGGGCCCCTCGCGCCGGACGGACACGCGCGAGAAGATCATCGAAGCCGCGGCCTCCCTCATTCCCGAGCTTGGCTGGGGCGATGTGAGCAGTCGGCGGGTGGCGGAGCGCGCGGGTGTGAACACCGGAGTGATCCACTACCACGTGGGGAGCATCGGCGAACTCCGGCGCATCGCCGCGGTACGGAAGATCCGGACGTTCTTCCTCGACCGGATCGGTGAGGCCCTGACGCAGGAGGATCCGGCCGCAGCCGTGGAAACCATGCTCCGTGCGCTGTCCGCCAACGATCCCCGTGATCCGGAGCTGCTGCTGCTGTACGAGTCCCTCGTCGCCGCGAGCCGGGACGACCAGCTGCGTGCCGAGATCGCCGGCCTGCTGGCCGAGTTGCGGCGGCGGCTGTGCGACTGGTTCGCGGAGCGGGGGGTCGCGCGTCCGCTCACCGTCGCGGTGACGCTCACGGCGGCGATCGACGGATACCTGCTCCAGCGGTCGCTCGACCCGTCCGTCGAGCCCGGCCCCCTCATCGAGGGACTGGTCGGCCTGGTCCGGCAGCAGCTCGCGGCCGACGGCTCATGAGACGCAGAGGCGCGGGAACCACCTGACGAGGGGGAGCCACCCCGCGTACGGGGCGAGCGGCCGCCGTCCGCGGGGTGGCTCCCACGCCGTACGCGGGGTGGCTCCCCCCTCGTCAGCCGCCCTGCCAGGAGAGAACCCGGGAACCTCGGCGGACCACCGGCTGAACGGGCACGGTGCGAATCCGCTGCGTGGCGGCGGCCTTCGGAGCGCTCTTCTCGCGTACGACGAGCAGTCCGGCCACCACCAGCGCCACCCAGAGCACCGGGCCGAGCGGGTTTCCGGGGGAAATGAAACCCTGCGCGGCGAGTCCGAGGAGGCCGCCGGCGGAAAGCACCGCCGCGACGATTACCTTGCCGAGACTCATCTCCGATGCCGCACCGGAACGGCGACCGAATTCGAATCGGCCGAAAATTCGGGTGAAGCACACCAGGAAGAATCCAGAAACGCCGACCCACAGCGGTGCCACCGCGAACCACATGGGGCTGCCGGGCGTCGGTGTCGCGAATCCGAGTCCGACCGTGGCGATTCCCGCCGTCATCACGAGCGCGGGCATGTGCCAGAGATACAGCGTCATGAAGCGGGCTCCGCACCACTGAAGTACGGCGGTGGTCATGGGGCGTTCGGCGAATCGCGTGATCAACGGCTTGAGCGTCAGCCAGAGTCCGAGCTGGCCGACGGTCAGCGACAGCATCAGCGCGGTCGGAGGGCTCATGTTGGAGACCGGGGCCCCGGGCATTCCGATCATGGACGCCGGGTAGGGGCCGAAGAACACGGCCGCCGCGGTGAGTCCGAAGCCGACCGCGGCCACACCCGCCGAAACCCACCCGCTCCGCATGCGCAGGCCGCCGTCGGCGTAGTGGAAGCCGAACTGGTGGGCCGCCAGCCAGACGAACAGGGCGTTCAGGAAACCGATCGCGGGGCTGAACTCGAAGCGCAGCACGTCGACGGCCAGGGCGCAGACCGCGAGTACGCCGATCACCCGCCAGCCGAACCGGCGGTAGAGCGAGAACATCACCGGCGTGAGCGCGACCACGAGTACGTAGACGGCGAGGAACCAGAGCAGCTGCCCGGCGATCTTGCCCGCCATCAGCACCGGCTGCTCGGGCACCCCCGCGCCGATCAACGCGTGGGGCAACAGCAGCCACACGGCCGCCAGGGGCACGACCGGCACCAGGAGACGCGCGATTCTGCTCCGGAGCCAGGTATTCACCGATTTCACGGATCGGAACGAGAAGAAATTGGCGGCTCCACCGGCGAAGAACACCATGGGCATGACCTGCGTCAGCCATGTGACAATCCACCAGCCGGGGCTCGCGAGCGCATTCCCGGTGCTCAAATGCCCATGGTCATAGGCCAGTACGGGCATGAGCCAGTGCTGGGAAATCACGGCCAGCACGCACAGCGCTCTGATGACGTCTATGAACGAATCGCGACCGCGACCGGGCGAATGAGCGTGGGTTTGCAGCATAGGAACATCGTGACGTCAGCAGGTAATACGCACAGTAAAGCGGTCCCCCGAATCCACCGGGGTGCCAGCACCGCACGCGGTGGTGGGGTTCTCCCCACCACGTACGGGGCGCGGCCTCCACTTGAGGACGGTGCGGTTCATCGCCGCTCCCCGGCACCGGGGCTCCCGGAGCGAGGTCCCGCCACGGCCACCGCCACCACCAGAGCCGCGACCGCGCCGCCGAGCACCATGACCGCCGACACGGACACGCGGTCGAGGACGGCTCCGCCCGACAGCGCGCCGAGGGCGAAGGTCGCCTGGAAGGACGCGGTGAACAGGACGGAAGCCGCTTCGGGTGCGTCGGGGGCGGCCCTGGCGAACCAGGTCTGCGAGCAGACCGGCACCGCGCCGTAGGCGACACCCCAGACGATCAGCAGCGCGACGGCTCCGGCCTCCCACCTGCCCAGGACCGGGAGCAGCGCGGTCGCGGTGGCGATGAGTCCCGCGGCGAGGCAGACCGCCGCGCGCGGGCGGCGCGTCACCAGTGCGCCGCCGGCGAAGTTGCCGACGATCCCGGCAGCGCCGTAGATCAGCAGGAACACCGTGATCAGCGCCGGACCGGCGTGCGTGACCCGTTCCAGGAAGGGGGAGACATAGGTGTACGTCGCGAAGTGGGACAGAACCATGAAGAAGGTGAGGAGCAGGGCGAAACGGGTGCCGGGCCGGGCGAGCACGGCGCGCAGCAGGCTCGCGCGGGTGACCCGGTCCGGCGGCAGCGGCGGAACCACCAGGAGCATCAGGGCCAGTACGCCCACGCTCAGCGCCCCCACGACCACGAACGCCGTCCGCCAGCCGGCCAGGCCGCCGATGAACGTACCGGCGGGGACACCGAGTACGGAGCCCAGCGGGACGGCCGAGAAGATCACGGCTGTCGCCCGGGCGGCCGACGACGGGCGGACCAGCCGGCCGGCCAGTCCGGCCCCGACGGACCAGAAGCCGCCGATGGTGATCCCGACCAGCACGCGGGAGACCAGGACGAGGCGGTAGTCGCTCGCCGCGGCGAGGAGAAAGTCGGCCAGGGCCAGCAGGAGCATGAAGGCACCGAGCATCAGGCGCCGGTCGACGCGTGCCGTCGCCACCGTGACCAGGGGCGCGGAGACGGCGGCGAGGAGTCCGGGCACGGTCATCATCAGGCCCGCCGTGCCGTCCGAGACGGCGAAGTCGGACCCGATCGATGTGAGCAGGCCGATGGGCAGGATCTCGGTGGTGACGATCGAGAAGATGCCCAGCATGACGGAGAGGACGGCGAGCCGGCCGCGTAACGGGGTGCGGGCCGGGAGGGCGACGGGGCCGGAGGGGGTGGTGGCCGCGGTGGAGGTCATGGCGGATGCCGTCCTGTGCTCGGTGACGCGAGGGCTGTTCGCCCCAGTTCACAAGCGGCGGTGGACGGTGTCCGGCAGGTTCGCGACGTCAACGCCGAAGGCCGGGGTCGACGTCGGTTTTTCGCCGGAGGCCGGACACTTCTCGCCGGAGGACCGGAAACGGCGAAAGGCCGTCGCTCCCGAGCGGGGGAGTGACGGCCCTTCACCGCGCGCCGGAAAGGCGCTTGTGAATCCGTGAACCCGGAGGGTCGCGACGAATCAGAGAACGCGGACCGCGCCCGACGGCGGGTCGTAGGACAGCGGACGCTGCACCACACCGGTGCTGGAGTTCTGCGCGCCGACGAACTGGCCGTTGCCCACGTAGATCCCGACGTGGTACGCGCTGCCCGCGCCGCCCCAGTACAGGATGTCGCCCGGCTGGAGGTTGCTCAGCGAGACCTGGGTGCCGGCGGTGGACTGGGCCTGCGAGACGCGCGGCAGGTCGATGTTGACCGAGCGGAACGCGGCCTGGACGAGACCGGAGCAGTCCCACGAGCTGGGGCCGGTGCCGCCGGACACGTACGCGTCGCCGACCTGGGCCTGCGCGAAGGCGATGACCGCGGCGGCGGAGCCGGTCGCGTTCGACGACGTGGAGGAGGAAGAAGAGGAGGACGTGGACGCGGCGGTAGCGGTGCTGGAGCCGGAGGTCGCGCTGAGCGTCGTGCGGACGGTGGAGCGGGAGGCGCGCTCGGCGGCCTCCGCCTTGGCCTTGGCGGCCGCCTCCGCCTTCTTCTTGGCCTCTGCCTTGCGGACCGCCTCGGCCTTGGCCTTCTTGGCGGTCTTCGCCGCGGTGGCGGCTGCGGCGTCCTCCTGGGCCTGCGTCTGCAGGTCCTGGGCGACCTGCTGCGTGGCCTGGGCGGACGCGGCGACGGCGGTGGAGAGCCCGGAGGTGATGGTGGGCATCTCGATGGTCTGGGTCACCGGCTCGGCCTGGGCCGGACCGGCGGCGCCTGCGACCGCGATGGTGCTGAGGACGCCACCGGCAACTCCGGCCCGCAGCGCCGTCTTCGAGGCGTTTCGGCGGGGCTTCCGGTGGCTGGGTATGTGAGCGGTGTGGGACATGGGTACTAGCGCTATCAGGGCCTCGGGGCTCCCATCAAGAAACGTGTGTTGCGACACAGTTACGTACGGAATCTGTGAATCCGCTTTCCGCGGGCCCTTATTGACGCCGTAACGGGCAAAGCGGGCATGAGTGATCATGGCTGTGATCACGGGCTTTCGGCAATACGCCCGAATTGCCCGCCACCTACCATCCGTTCACACCGATGGCCAAGCCCGCTTTTGTCGGGGCCTTGACGGAGTGACGCAGGTCACAGGGTGATCACAGGGCGAGGGGCGGATATGCGCCACGCGCCCAAGGTGGCGCCGGGCGCAGGGAGATGTCCTGTTCGCGCCGAAGATCAGAAATAGGACCTTGCGTCCACTTTGATCCCCTCGACTCGCTCTCCCGGGTGAGGTTCGGGCGACCGGGAGGGTGCGGGTCCGTCGGCGGAGGGGTGGGATCCGCGTGGAACCGGCCTGGAGGGATCAAGATCGCGCAGATCCCTCTATCACCCCGTGCCGTCCATCGCCAATTTGCTTGGTGCGACCAACTCTTGATAGGGCGGCAGCCGTTTGACCAGCGGTAACAGCATCAGATGTCACGTCTCGTGATCACTCGGCCGCTTCGCGTGTGAAGATCACCGCTCATCCGACTTCATGATCCTTCGTCAGGTGGTGGAGATCACAAAGGCGTTGTCGTACCCCGTGTCGCAGATCACAGGACGGCGGGCATAGGATGCGGGGCAGTCGGGCTTGTGAACTGCCTCACATGTGCACGATCTTGGTGAGGCGGTGAGCCGGTCGCCCGATGCGGTCCAACGGTCAAGGACGACTGGAAGGAGCGAGGAGCGTGAATGCCTACGCGCCCATCCTCGTGCTCGGCGCCCTCGGGGCAGGGTTTGCGATCTTCTCCGTGGTCATGGCCACGCTTATCGGCCCCAAGCGCTACAACCGGGCAAAGCTCGAAGCGTACGAGTGCGGTATCGAACCCACACCCACGCCGGCCGGAGGCGGCCGCTTCCCCATCAAGTACTACCTGACGGCGATGCTCTTCATCGTCTTCGACATCGAGATCGTCTTCCTCTATCCCTGGGCGGTCACCTTCGACGCCCTGGGGATCTTCGGGCTCGTGGAGATGCTGCTCTTCGTGCTCACCGTCTTCGTGGCCTACGCGTATGTGTGGCGTCGCGGCGGCCTGGAATGGGACTGAGGGGCTGAGGGGCACACCATGGGACTCGAAGAGAAGCTGCCCAGCGGCTTCGTGCTGACCACTGTCGAGCAGGCCGCCGGCTGGGTACGGAAGTCCTCCGTCTTCCCCGCCACCTTCGGCCTCGCCTGTTGCGCCATCGAAATGATGACGACCGGGGCCGGGCGTTACGACCTGGCCCGTTTCGGCATGGAGGTCTTCCGCGGATCGCCGCGACAGGCGGATCTGATGATCGTCGCAGGACGGGTCAGCCAGAAGATGGCTCCCGTCCTGCGTCAGGTCTACGACCAGATGCCCAATCCCAAGTGGGTGATCTCCATGGGGGTTTGCGCATCATCGGGCGGAATGTTCAACAATTACGCCATTGTGCAGGGTGTTGATCACATTGTTCCGGTTGACATCTATTTGCCCGGCTGTCCGCCGCGGCCCGAGATGCTGATGGACGCGATCCTCAAGCTCCACCAGAAGATCCAGGGCTCCAAGCTCGGGGTCAACGCGGAGGAGGCCGCCCGCGAGGCGGAGGACGCGGCACTCAAGGCGCTGCCCCTGATCGAGATGAAGGGGCTGCTGCGATGAGCGGGAACGACAACCACGACGAACAGAGCAACAACGACGGTGTGCCCGCCCCGCGCGCGGACACCGGCGAGGTCATCGGCGTACGCAAGGGCATGTTCGGCGCCGGCAACGGCGGCGACACCTCCGGCTACGGCGGCCTCGTCCGCACCGTGACCCTGCCGGGCGCCACCTCCCGCCCGTACGGCGGCTGGTTCGACGAAGTCGCCGACGAGCTCGAAGGTGCCCTGGAGGAGCAGGACCTGCTTCCCGCGAACGCCATCGAGAAGACCGTCGTCGACCGCGGCGAGCTCACCTTCCACATCGCCCGCGAACACCTCGTCCTGGTCGCCCGGACCCTGCGCGACGACCCGGCGCTGCGCTTCGAGCTCTGCACGGGGGTGAGCGGCGTCCACTTCCTCGGCGACAAGGGCCGCGAGCTGCACGCCGTCTACCACCTGCGCTCGATCACGCACGGCCGGCTCATCCGGCTGGAGGTGTCGGCCCCGGACAGCGATCCGCACGTCCCGTCCCTCGTCGAGGTCTACCCGACCAACGACTGGCACGAGCGCGAGACCTACGACTTCTTCGGGCTCGTCTTCGACGGGCACCCCGCCCTCACCCGGATCATGATGCCGGACGACTGGCAGGGCTTCCCGCAGCGCAAGGACTACCCGCTCGGCGGCATCGCCGTCGAGTACAAGGGCGCCCAGATCCCGGCTCCGGACCAGCGGAGGTCGTACTCCTGATGTCTACTCCCCACGCAACGCCCCGGGCCACGACCGAGGGGACTGTATATACAGTCACCGGCGGCGACTGGGACGAGGTCGTCGAGTCCGCCGTCAAGTCCGACGACGAGCGCATCATTGTCAATATGGGCCCCCAGCACCCGTCCACGCACGGTGTTCTGCGGCTGATCCTGGAGATCGACGGCGAGACCGTCACCGAGGCCCGCTGCGGCATCGGCTACCTCCACACCGGCATCGAGAAGAACCTCGAATACCGGAACTGGACGCAGGGCACCACCTTCGTCACGCGCATGGACTACCTGACGCCGTTCTTCAACGAGGCGGCGTACTGCCTGGGCGTCGAGAAGCTCCTCGGCATCGAGGACCAGATCCCCGACCGGGCCACCATCCTGCGCGTGCTCCTGATGGAGCTCAACCGGCTCTCCTCGCACCTGGTGTGCATCGCCACCGGCGGCATGGAGCTCGGCGCCACCACGATCATGATCTACGGCTTCCGCGATCGTGAACTGGTTCTCGACCTCTTCGAGCTGATCACCGGCCTGCGCATGAACCACGCGTTCATCCGCCCCGGCGGACTCGCCCAGGACCTGCCGCCCGGCGCGATCGACCAGCTCCGCGAGTTCGTGAAGACCATGAAGAAGAACCTGCCGGAGTACGACAAGCTCGCCACCGGCAACCCCATCTTCAAGGCCCGCATGCAGGACGTCGGCTACCTCGACCTGACCGGCTGCATGGCGCTCGGCGCCACCGGCCCGATCCTGCGCTCCGCCGGACTCCCGCACGACCTGCGCAAGACCGACCCCTACTGCGGGTACGAGACCTACGACTTCGACGTCCCCACTGCCGACACCTGCGACGCCTACGGCCGCTTCCTCATCCGCCTGGAAGAGATGCGCCAGTCGCTGCGGATCGTCGAGCAGTGCATCGACCGGCTCGCCCCCGGGCCCGTGATGGTCGCCGACAAGAAGATCGCCTGGCCGGCCCAGCTCGCGCTCGGCCCGGACGGACTCGGCAACTCGCTCGACCACATCAAGAAGATCATGGGCACCTCCATGGAGGCCCTGATCCACCACTTCAAGCTGGTGACCGAGGGCTTCCGCGTCCCGGCCGGGCAGGCGTACACCGCCGTCGAATCGCCCAAGGGCGAACTCGGCGTGCACGTCGTCTCGGACGGCGGCACCCGCCCCTACCGGGTCCACTTCCGTGACCCGTCCTTCACCAACCTCCAGGCCATGGCGGCGATGTGCGAGGGCGGCCAGGTCGCCGACGTCATCGTCGCCGTCGCGTCCATCGACCCCGTGATGGGAGGCGTCGACCGGTGACCGAAGCACGTCAGGAAGTCAGTCTGGGGATGCCGCAGCTCCCCGCCCCCGCCTACCCGGCCGAGGTGCGCGCCAGGCTCGAAGCGGACGCGAAGGAGGTGATCGCCCGCTACCCCGGCAGCCGCTCCGCCCTGCTTCCCCTGCTGCACCTGGTGCAGTCCGAGGAGGGCTACGTGTCCCGTACGGGCATGGCGTTCTGCGCCGAGCTGCTCGGCCTCACCACCGCCGAGGTCACCGCGGTCGCCACCTTCTACACGATGTACCGGCGCAAGCCGAGCGGTGACTACCAGGTCGGCGTCTGCACCAACACGCTCTGCGCGGTGATGGGCGGCGACGCGATCTTCGACCGGCTCAAGGAGCACCTCGGCGTCGGCAACGACGAGACGACCGAGGACGGCAAGGTCACCCTCGAACACATCGAGTGCAACGCGGCCTGCGACTTCGCCCCCGTGGTGATGGTCAACTGGGAGTTCTTCGACAACCAGACGCCCGAGAGCGCGACCCGCCTGGTCGACGACCTGATCGCCGGGCGCACCGTCGAACCCACCCGCGGCGCCCCGATCTGCTCGTACAAGGAGACCGCCCGGATCCTGGCCGGCTTCCCCGACGAGCGCCCCGGCGCCGTCGAGGCGTCCGGCGGCGCGGGCCCCGCCTCGCTGATCGGCCTCCGCCTCGCCAAGGGCGAGGAGCCGCACCCGCGCGTCGTCGCCCCGCGCGGCGAGCGCCCCGGCGGCGCCCAGCCCCACGACCCGTCGCCGTCCGAGCACCTCAGCTCGCACGACGCACCGCAGCAGACCTCGGCCTCCGACCCGGACCACCCGGCCGGCCCGACAGCCGAGGAGGGGGAGTGATGACGTTGGCGACCGAGATCAACGACAACGGAGGCGGCAACGGGAACGGGGGCAGCCCCGAGAAGCTGCTCGCCCCCGTCCTCTCCGCCTTCTGGGACGAGCCGGAATCCTGGACCCTGGACACCTACCGCCGCCACGACGGATACGAGGGCCTGCGCAAGGCCCTCGCCATGGCGCCGGACGACCTCATCGCCTACGTCAAGGACTCCGGCCTCCGCGGCCGCGGCGGCGCGGGATTCCCGACCGGGATGAAGTGGCAGTTCATCCCGCAGGGCGACGGCAAGCCGCACTACCTGGTCGTCAACGCCGACGAATCGGAACCGGGCACCTGCAAGGACATCCCGCTCCTGTTCGCCAACCCGCACAGCCTCATCGAGGGCATCGTGATCGCCTGTTACGCGATCCGTTCGTCGCACGCGTTCATCTACTTGCGCGGTGAGGTCGTCCCCGTGCTGCGACGTCTGCACGAGGCCGTACGAGAGGCGTACGAGGCGGGCTATCTGGGGACGAACATCCTGGGCTCGGGGCTCGATCTGGAACTCACGGTGCACGCCGGTGCCGGCGCGTACATCTGTGGTGAGGAAACCGCGCTGCTCGACTCTCTCGAAGGACGGCGTGGCCAGCCCCGGCTGCGACCTCCCTTCCCCGCGGTCGCCGGTCTGTACGCCTGCCCCACTGTGGTGAACAACGTCGAGTCCATCGCCTCGGTTCCCGCGATCCTGAACCGGGGCAAGGAGTGGTTCAAGTCGATGGGCAGCGAGAAGTCCCCGGGCTTCACGCTGTACTCGCTCAGCGGGCACGTCGCGGGCCCCGGCCAGTACGAGGCCCCGCTCGGCATCACCCTGCGCCAGCTGCTCGACATGAGCGGCGGCATGCGCCCCGGCCACCGGCTGAAGTTCTGGACCCCGGGCGGCTCGTCGACCCCGATGTTCACCGACGAGCACCTCGACGTACCGCTCGACTACGAGGGCGTCGGCGCCGCCGGATCCATGCTCGGCACCAAGGCGCTCCAGTGCTTCGACGAGACCACCTGCGTGGTGCGGGCCGTCACCCGCTGGACCGAGTTCTACGCCCACGAGTCCTGCGGCAAGTGCACGCCCTGCCGTGAAGGCACCTACTGGCTCGTCCAGCTGCTCCGCGACATCGAGGCCGGCAAGGGACAGATGGCCGACCTCGACAAGCTGAACGACATCGCCGACAACATCAACGGCAAGTCCTTCTGCGCCCTCGGCGACGGCGCCGCCTCGCCGATCTTCTCCTCGCTGAAGTACTTCCGCGAGGAGTACGAGCAGCACATCACGGGCAAGGGCTGCCCCTTCGATCCCGCCAGGTCGACCGTCTGGGCCGACGACAAGAACGCTCACCAGGAGGTGAACGCATGACAGTCACCACGAGTGCGCCCTCCGGGGGCGGCGAGGCGGCCGTCCCGCCCGAGGACCTGGTCACGCTGACCATCGACGGCATCGAGATCAGCGTGCCCAAGGGCACCCTGGTCATCCGGGCCGCCGAACTCCTCGGCATCGAGATCCCGCGCTTCTGCGACCACCCGCTCCTCGACCCGGCCGGTGCCTGCCGCCAGTGCATCGTCGAGGTCGAGGGCCAGCGCAAGCCGATGGCGTCCTGCACCATCACCTGCACCGACGGCATGGTCGTCAGGTCGCAGCTCACCTCGCCGGTCGCCGAGAAGGCCCAGAAGGGTGTGATGGAGCTGCTGCTCATCAACCACCCGCTGGACTGCCCGGTCTGCGACAAGGGCGGCGAGTGCCCGCTGCAGAACCAGGCGATGTCGCACGGCGACGCGGACTCCCGCTTCGACGGCAAGAAGCGGACGTACGAGAAGCCCGTCCCGATCTCCACCCAGGTGCTGCTGGACCGCGAGCGCTGCGTGCTCTGCGCACGCTGCACCCGGTTCTCCAACCAGGTGGCGGGCGACCCGATGATCGAGCTGATCGAGCGCGGCGCGCTCCAGCAGGTCGGCACCGGCGAGGGCGACCCGTTCGAGTCGTACTTCTCCGGGAACACCATCCAGATCTGCCCGGTCGGGGCGCTGACCTCGGCGGCGTACCGATTCCGCTCCCGCCCCTTCGACCTGGTCTCCTCGCCGTCGGTCTGCGAACACTGCGCGGGCGGCTGCGCGACCCGCACCGACCACCGGCGCGGCAAGGTCATGCGACGGCTCGCCGCCGACGACCCCGAGGTCAACGAGGAGTGGGTCTGCGACAAGGGCCGCTTCGGCTTCCGCTACGCGCAGCAGCGGGACCGGCTCACCACTCCGCTGGTACGCAACGCGGACGGCGTCCTGGAACCCGCGGGCTGGCCCGAGGCGCTGGCCGCCGCGGCCGCCGGCCTCTTGGCCGCGCGCGGCCGGACCGGGGTGCTCACCGGCGGCCGGCTGACCGTCGAGGACGCCTACGCGTACAGCAAGTTCGCCCGGATCGCGCTGGACACCAACGACATCGACTTCCGGGCCCGGGTCCACAGCAGCGAGGAGGCCGACTTCCTGGCCGCCCGCGTGGCCGGGCGCGGACGCGACCTGGACGGCAGCGGGATCACGTACACCTCGCTGGAGAAGGCCCCGACGGTACTGCTGGTCGGGTTCGAGTCGGAGGAGGAGGCGCCCGGCGTCTTCCTGCGGCTGCGCAAGGCCAACCGCAAGCACGGACAGCGCACCTACGCCGTCGCCTCGCACGCCACCCGCGGTCTCGACAAGGCGGGCGGCACGCTGCTGCCCGCCGCCCCCGGCACCGAGACCGAGTGGCTGGACGCGATCGCGGGCGGCGTCGGCCTCGACGGCGACGGAGCCGCGGCGGCCGAGGCGCTGCGGGCCGAGGGCGCCGTGATCGTGGTCGGTGAGCGGCTGGCCGCGGTACCGGGCGGGCTCACCGCCGCGGTGCGCACGGCCACCGCGACCGGGGCCGCGCTGGTGTGGATCCCGCGCCGGGCCGGCGAGCGCGGCGCGGTGGAGGCGGGCGCGCTCCCGTCGCTGCTGCCCGGCGGCCGCCCGGCGACCGACCCGCGGGCCAGGGACGAGGTGGCGGCCGTCTGGGGCGTCGCCGAACTCCCGTCCCGCTTCGGCCGCGACACCGACCAGATCGTCGAGGCCGCGGCCACCGGCGAACTGGCCGCGCTGGTCGTCGCCGGGGTCCAGACCGTGGACCTGCCGAACCCGGCACGGGCCCTGGAGGCCCTGGACCAGGTCGGCTTCCTGGTCTCGCTGGAGCAGCGGCCCAACGAGATCACCGACCGCGCCGACGTGGTCTTCCCGGTCGCCGCGGTGGCCGAGAAGTCCGGCACCTTCCTCAACTGGGAGGGCAGGGCGCGGATGTTCGAGGCCGCGCTGAAGCCGGAGCAGATGACGCGCGCGCTCGCGCCGGGCGACGCCCGGGTGCTGCACATGCTGGCCGACGCCCTCGACGTCCACTTCGCGCTGCCGGACCTGAAGTCCGTACGACGCGAACTGGACCGGCTCGGCGGCTGGAGCGGCACGCACGCCACCGACCCGAACGAGCCGGCGCAGCCGCTGCCCAGGCCCGGCGACGGCGAGGCGGTCCTCGCGGGCCACCGGATGCTGCTCGACCTGGGGCGGCTCCAGGAGGGCGACGAGGCGCTGGCCGGTACCCGGCACGCCGCGGTCGCCCGGCTCTCCGCGGCCACCGCCGCCGAGACGGGCGTGAAGGACGGCGATCTGCTGGCCGTCACCGGCCCGGCGGGCAGTGTCGCGTTCCCGCTGAAGGTCACCGACATGCCGGACCGGGTGGTCTGGGTGCCGCTGAACTCCGCCGGGCGGGGCGTTCCGGCCGACACCGGTGCCCGGCCCGGCGGCCTGGTCCGGATCGGCCCCGCCGCACCGGGTACTCCCGACGTCACACCGGAGGTGGGGGCGTGAGTGCCTTCGCTCAACTGGCCGCGGCACCGCACAGTGCCGTACTCGCCGCCGAGGATCTGTCGATGTTCGGCACCGACCCGTGGTGGCTCGTCGTCATCAAGGCGGTGTTCTGCTTCGCCTTCCTGATGGTGACCGTGCTCTTCTCCATCGTGTGGGAGCGCAAGGTCGTCGCCTGGATGCAGCTGCGCATCGGCCCCAACCGGCACGGTCCCTGGGGCATGCTCCAGTCGCTCGCCGACGGCATCAAGCTGATGCTGAAGGAAGACGTCATCGTCAAGCGGGCCGACAAGGTCGTGTACGTGCTCGCGCCGATCGTCGCCGCCATCCCGGCGTTCATGGCGATCGCCGTGATCCCGTTCGGCCCGTCCGGCAACGAGGTCTCGATCTTCGGCCACCGCACCTCGATGCAGCTCACCGACCTGCCGATCGCGATGCTCTACATCCTCGCGGTCGCCTCGGTCGGGATCTACGGCATCGTGCTGGCCGGCTGGTCGTCCGGATCGACGTACCCGCTCCTGGGCGGTCTGCGCTCCTGCGCGCAGATGATCAGCTACGAGATCGCGATGGGCGCCGCGTTCGCCTCGGTCTTCCTCTACTCCGGGTCGATGTCGACCTCGAAGATCGTGGAGGCGCAGCAGGACCGCTGGTTCATCCTGCTGCTGCCGGTCTCGTTCATCATCTACATCGTCACGATGGTCGGCGAGACCAACCGCGCCCCGTTCGACATGCCCGAGTCCGAGGGCGACCTGGTCGGCGGCTTCAACACCGAGTACTCCTCGATCAAGTTCGCGATGTTCATGCTCGCCGAGTACGTCAACATGGTCACCGTCTCCGCGGTCGCCACGACCCTGTTCCTGGGCGGCTGGCGGGCCCCGTGGCCGATCAGCACCTTCTGGGAGGGCGCGAACCACGGCTGGTGGCCGATGCTCTGGTTCGTCGTCAAGGTCCAGCTGCTGCTGTTCTTCTTCATCTGGCTGCGCGGCACGCTGCCCCGGGTCCGCTACGACCAGCTGATGAAGCTCGGCTGGAAGGTCCTGATCCCGGTCTCCGTGGTCTGGCTGATGCTGGTCGCGACGGTGCGGGCGCTGCGCAACGAGGGCTACGACTTCTCGAAGATCGTGCTGTACGTGGCCGGGGCCGTGATCGCGATCCTGCTGATCTCCTTCGTCGTCGACATCTTCCGCGACAAGAAGGGCCGGGCCGCCGAGGCGGAGGCCGGACCGGAGCCGGCGTTCGACCCGATGGCGGGCGGATTCCCGGTGCCGCCGCTGCCCGGACAGACCCTGCCGCCGGTGCCGCGCCGCAGGCCGCGGGGCGAGCGGGAGCTCGTTGTCAGTGGCGGGCCGGATACTCAGAGTGACGGAAATTCGAGTGACGGAAAGGAGGCCGACGGTGTCTGAGTCACCAGAGTCCTCGGGGACTTCGGGAGCCTCGGGGTCCTCGGGGTCCTCCGAGGAGAAGTTCCAGAACCCCGTCGCCGGCTTCGGCGTGACCTTCAAGGCCATGTTCAAGAAGCGGCTGACCGAGCAGTATCCGGAAACGCCGAAGGTGACGGCGCCGCGCTTCCACGGCCGGCACCAGCTCAACCGTCACCCGGACGGTCTGGAGAAGTGCGTCGGCTGCGAGCTGTGCGCCTGGGCCTGCCCGGCGGACGCGATCTACGTGGAGGGCGCGGACAACACCGAGGAGGAGCGCTACTCCCCGGGGGAGCGCTACGGCCGCGTCTACCAGATCAACTACGCGCGCTGCATTCTCTGCGGACTGTGCATCGAGGCCTGCCCGACCCGGGCGCTGACGATGACCAATGAGTTCGAGCTCGCCAACACCACCCGCGAGAGCCTCATCTACACCAAGGACGAGCTGCTCGCGGGCCTGGAGGAGGGCATGGTCGACACCCCGCACGCGATCTTCCCCGGGATGGACGAACAGGACTACTACCGGGGCCTCGTCACCGAGGCGGCGCCCGGTACGGAGCCCCAGGTCGCCGTCTCCAAGGGCGAGAAGCCGGCCGACGGGCACAGCGAGAACAACGGCTCGGCGCAGGAGGTGGGCGCATGACCGGCCTGGCCGCCGCGGCCTCCCAGACCTCGACCGGCGAGGCCGTCCAGTTCTGGCTGCTCGGCATCGTCGCCGTGCTCGGCGCGCTGTCGACCGTACTGATGAAGAAGGCCGTGCACAGCGCGCTGAGCCTCGCCGGGACCATGATCGTCCTGGCGGTGTTCTACCTCGCCAACGGCGCCTACTTCCTGGGCATCGTCCAGATCGTCGTCTACACCGGCGCGATCATGATGCTGTTTCTCTTCGTGGTCATGCTCGTCGGCGTCACCGCGGCCGATTCGCTGAAGGAGACCCTGAAGGGCCAGCGCTGGCTGGCCGCGGGCTGCGGGCTCGGCTTCGGTGTCCTGCTGATCGCGGGCATCGGCAACGCCTCGCTGAACAGCTTCAACGGACTCGGTACCGCCAACACCGAGCACGGCGGAAACGTGGAGGGGCTGGCCAGCCTCATCTTCACCAAGTACGTCTTCGCCTTCGAGATCACCGGCGCCCTGCTGATCACGGCGACGGTCGGCGCGATGGTGCTCACCCACCGGGAGCGCACCGAACGGGCCAAGAACCAGCGGGAGATGTCCGAGGAGCGCGTACGCGGCAAGCAGCTCCCGCCGCTGCCCGCCCCCGGTGTCTACGCCCGGCACAACGCCGTGGACATCCCGGGCCTGCTCCCGGACGGCACGCCCTCCGAGCTCACCGTCATGCAGACGCTGCGCAACCGCGGCCAGATCCGCGACGTCTCGAACGAGTCGCTGGACCAGCTCAAGGCGCTGGAGCAGCGCTCCGGGGAACGGCTCGGCCGTGACAACGAAGAAGAGGAGGTCGCCAAGTGAATCCGGTCAACTACCTCTATCTCGCAGCCCTGCTGTTCACCATCGGTGCGGCCGGGGTGCTGATCCGGCGGAACGCGATCGTGGTGTTCATGTGCGTGGAGCTGATGCTCAACGCCTGCAACCTCGCGTTCGTGACCTTCTCGCGGATGCACGGCAATCTCGACGGCCAGATCATCGCCTTCTTCACGATGGTCGTCGCCGCCGCCGAGGTCGTGGTCGGGCTCGCGATCATCGTGTCGGTGTTCCGTTCCCGCCACTCGGCCTCGGTCGACGACGCCAGCCTGATGAAGCTGTAAGGGGACGTTGAATCGTGGAGAACCTGATCGCGCTGCTCGTCGCGGCGCCCCTGCTCGGAGCGGCGGTCCTGCTCTGCGGCGGCCGACGGCTGGACCGCGCCGGACACTGGATCGGCACCCTGCTCGCCGCAGCGTCGTTCGTCGTCGGTGTCGTGCTCTTCCTCGACATGCTGGGGAAGGGCGCGGAGGACCGGGCGCTGCACCAGAAGCTGTTCAGCTGGATCCCGGTCGAGGGCTTCCAGGCCGATGTGGCCTTCCAGCTCGACCAGTTGTCGATGACGTTCGTGCTGCTGATCACCGGTGTGGGCACCCTGATCCACATCTACTCGATCGGCTACATGGAGCACGACGAGCGCCGGCGCCGCTTCTTCGGCTATCTGAACCTGTTCCTCGCGGCGATGCTGATCCTGGTCATCGCCGACAACTACCTGTTGCTGTACGTCGGGTGGGAGGGCGTCGGTCTGGCGTCGTACCTGCTCATCGGCTTCTGGCAGCACAAGCCCAGCGCGGCCACCGCCGCCAAGAAGGCCTTCCTGGTCAACCGCGTCGGCGACATGGGCCTGTCGATCGCGATCATGCTGATGTTCACCACCTTCGGCACCTTCGCCTTCGGCCCCGTCCTCGAAGCGACGGGGGAGACCGGTGAGGGCAAGCTGACGGCGATCGGCCTGATGCTGCTGCTCGCGGCCTGCGGCAAGTCGGCCCAGGTTCCGCTGCAGTCCTGGCTCGGTGACGCGATGGAGGGCCCGACCCCGGTCTCGGCCCTCATCCACGCCGCGACCATGGTCACCGCCGGTGTCTATCTGATCGTCCGCTCCGGCGCGATCTTCAACGCCGCGCCGGACGCACAACTGGTCGTCGTGGTCGTCGGAGCGGTCACGCTGCTCTTCGGTGCGATCGTCGGTTGCGCGAAGGACGACATCAAGAAGGCCCTCGCCGGGTCGACGATGTCGCAGATCGGCTACATGATCCTGGCCGCCGGGCTCGGCCCGATCGGCTACGTCTTCGCGATCATGCACCTGGTGACCCACGGCTTCTTCAAGGCCGGGCTCTTCCTCGGCGCCGGTTCGGTCATGCACGGCATGAACGACGAGGTCGACATGCGGAAGTTCGGCGGCCTGCGGAAGTACATGCCGGTCACCTTCATCACCTTCGGCCTCGGCTATCTGGCGATCATCGGCTTCCCCGGTCTGTCCGGCTTCTTCTCCAAGGACAAGATCATCGAGGCGGCCTTCGCCAAGGGCGGCACCGAGGGCTGGATCCTCGGCTCGGTGGCCCTGCTGGGCGCCGCGATCACCGCGTTCTACATGACGCGCGTGATGCTGCTGACGTTCTTCGGCGAGAAGCGCTGGCAGCCCGACGCGGAGGGCCACGAGCCGCATCCGCACGAGTCGCCGAAGTCGATGACCATCCCCATGATCGTCCTGGCGTTCGGCTCGGTCTTCGCCGGAGGCTTCTTCTCCATCGGCGACCGCTTCCTGAACTGGCTGGAGCCGGTCACCGGCCACAGCCACGGCCACGCCCCGGTCAGCGCCACGACCGTCACCGCCGCCACCATGGTGGTGCTCGTCATCGGCGTCGCCATCGCCTGGGCGATGTACGGACGCAAGCCCGTACCGGTCGTCGCCCCGCGCGGCTCGCTGCTCACCCGGGCCGCCCGCCGCGACCTCCTCCAGGACGACTTCAACCATGTGGTCCTGGTCCGCGGCGGCGAGCACCTCACCCGCTCCCTGGTGTACGTCGACCACACCCTGGTCGACGGCGTCGTCAACGGCACGGCGGCCTCGATGGGCGGGCTCTCCGGCCGGCTGCGCAAGCTGCAGAACGGCTACGCCCGCACCTACGCGGTCTCGATGTTCGGCGGTACGGCGGTTCTCATCGCCGCGACCCTGCTGATGAGGGCGGTCTGATCACCATGTCCTTTCCCCTCCTGACAGCGACGGCGGCGCTCCCGGCGATCGGCGCGGTCGCCACCGCCGCCGTCCCGGCCGCCCGGCGCACCACCGCCAAATGGCTGGCGCTGGTCTTCTCGCTGGCCACCCTCGTCCTGGCGGGCATCGCGCTCGCCCGCTTCGAGCCCGGCGGCGACCGCTACCAGCTCACCGAATCGCACGCCTGGATCAAGGACTTCGGCGTCCGGTACGAACTGGGCGTGGACGGCATCGGGGTGGCGCTCATGGCGCTCACCGCCCTGCTGATCCCCTTCGTCATCCTGGCCGGCTGGCACGACGCCGACCCCCTGGAGACCAAGTCCTCGCGCTGGCGCCCCACCCAGGGCTTCTTCGCCCTGATCCTGATGGTCGAAGCGATGGTGATCCTCTCCTTCGAGGCCACCGACGTCTTCCTCTTCTACATCCTCTTCGAAGCCATGCTCATCCCGATGTACTTCCTCATCGGCGGCTTCGGGGACCGGGCGCACACCGGCAGCGACGAGAACGCGGCGGCCCAACGCTCCTACGCCGCGGTGAAGTTCCTGCTCTACAACCTGGTCGGCGGGCTCATCATGCTGGCCGCCGTGATCGGGCTCTACGTGGTCGCGGGGACGTTCTCGCTCTCCGAGATCGCCGAGGCCCGCGCCAACGGCTCGCTCTCCATGGCGACCGGCACCGAGCGCTGGCTCTTCCTCGGGTTCTTCTTCGCCTTCGCGGTGAAGGCCCCGCTGTGGCCGCTGCACACCTGGCTGCCCAACGCGATGGGCGAGGCGACCTCCCCGGTCGCCGTCCTGATCACCGCGGTCGTCGACAAGGTCGGCACCTTCGCGATGCTCCGCTTCTGCCTCCAGCTCTTCCCGGAGGCCAGCAAGTGGGCGACGCCGGTGATCATCGTCCTGGCGCTGATCAGCATCGTGTACGGGGCGCTGCTCGCCGTCGGCCAGCGCGACATCAAGCGCCTGATCGCCTACGCGTCGATCTCGCACTTCGGCTTCATCATCCTGGGCATCTTCGCGATGACCAGCCAGGGCCAGTCCGGCGCCACGCTGTACATGGTCAACCACGGGATCTCGACCGCCGCGCTGATGCTGGTCGCGGGCTTCCTGATCACCCGGCGCGGTTCGCGGCTCATCGCCGACTACGGCGGGGTGCAGAAGGTGGCGCCGATCCTGGCCGGCACCTTCCTGATCGGTGGGCTGGCCACCCTGTCGCTGCCCGGACTCGCCCCGTTCGTCAGTGAGTTCCTGGTCCTGGTCGGCGCGTTCAGCGCGTACCCGGCGGCGGGCATCGTCGCCACGACCGGCATCGTGCTCGCCGCGCTCTACGTCCTCGTCCTCTACCAGCGGACGATGACCGGCCCGGTGAAGGCCGAGGTCCAGGGCATGGCGGACCTCAAGGTCCGGGAGCTGGCGGTGGTCCTGCCGCTGATCGCGCTGCTGCTCTTCCTGGGTGTCTATCCGAAGCCGCTGACGGAGATCGTCAACCCGGCGGTGCAGCACACCATGTCGGACGTCCAGAAGAAGGACCCCCAGCCTGAGGTGGAGGCCGCCAAGTGAGCGCAACAGCTGTCCACAGCCTGTGGACGACGGCGGGCGGGGTGACATCGGCCGCCCCGGTCGAGAAGTTCAAGGCCCCGGTCATCGAGTACACCCAGCTGACCCCGGTCCTCATTGTGATCGGTGTCGCCGTCGTGGGCGTACTCGTCGAGGCCTTCGTGCCGCGCCGGGCCCGCTATTACACGCAGGCCTTCCTCACGGTCGTCGCCCTGGCCGCCGCGTTCGCCGCGGTCGTCGGACTGGCGGCCGGCGGGTACGGCACGACGAAGGCGCACATCGCCGCGATGGGCGCCATCGCGATCGACGGGCCGACGCTCTTCCTGCAGGGCACCATCCTGCTGACCTCGCTGGTCGCCGTCTTCACCTTCGCCGAGCGGCGGCTCGACCCCGCCGCACACGGCAGGCACGTGGACTCCTTCGCCGCCCAGGCCGCCTCGGTCCCCGGCAGCGACAGCGAGAAGGCCGCGGTCAAGGCCGGATTCACCACCACCGAGGTCTTCCCGCTGGTCCTCTTCTCGGTGGCCGGGATGCTGGTCTTCCCGGCGGCCAACGATCTGCTGACGCTCTTCGTGGCCCTGGAAGTCTTCTCCCTCCCGCTCTACCTCCTGTGCGCCGTCGCCCGCCGCAAGCGGCTGATGTCGCAGGAGGCCGCGGTGAAGTACTTCCTGCTCGGCGCGTTCTCCTCGGCGTTCCTGCTCTTCGGGATCGCCCTGCTCTACGGGTACGCGGGCTCCGTCTCGTACGCGGCCATCGCCGACGTGGTCGACGGTGCCGTCACCAAGATCGACCCCGCGCTCGCCGACACCATGGGCAACGACGCGCTGCTGCTGATCGGCGGCGCGATGATCCTGACCGGGCTGCTCTTCAAGGTCGGCGCCGTCCCGTTCCACATGTGGACCCCGGACGTCTACCAGGGCGCCCCGACCCCGGTCACCGGCTTCATGGCCGCGGCCACCAAGGTCGCCGCGTTCGGCGCGCTGCTGCGCCTGCTGTACGTGGTGCTGCCGGGCCTCGCCTGGGACTGGCGTCCGGTCATGTGGGCCGTCGCGATCGTCACGATGCTGGGCGGCGCGATCGTCGCCATCACCCAGACCGACATCAAGCGGCTGCTGGCCTACTCCTCGATCGCCCACGCCGGATTCATCCTCGCCGGTGTGATCGCCACGACCCCGGACGGCATCTCGTCGGTCCTCTTCTACCTCGGCGCGTACTCCTTCGTGACGGTCGGCGCGTTCGCCGTCGTCACCCTGGTCCGCGACGCGGGCGGCGAGGCGACGCACCTGTCGAAGTGGGCCGGGCTCGGCCGGCGCTCTCCGCTGGTCGCCGCGGTCTTCGCGGTGTTCCTGCTGGCCTTCGCCGGTATTCCGCTCACCTCCGGGTTCTCCGGAAAGTTCGCCGTGTTCAAGGCGGCGGCGGACGGCGGCGCGGGCGGACTGGTCGTGGTCGGTGTGATCTCCTCGGCGATCGCCGCGTTCTTCTACATCCGGGTCATCGTGCTGATGTTCTTCAGCGAGCCGAAGGCGGACGGCCCCACGGTCGCCGTCCCGTCCCCGCTGACGATGACGACGATCGCGGTGGGAGTCGCGGTCACGCTGGTGCTGGGCCTGGCCCCGCAGTACTTCCTGGACCTGGCGAGCCAGGCGGGAGTCTTCGTGAGGTAGCGCACCGACGCACAGCAGCGACCGCCGCCGGACGGGCTTGAGAAGTCAAGCCCGTCCGGCGTTGTCGTACGCGGCGCCTATCGTGGCAGGGGACGGCGGCAACACGGACCAGAGCGGGACGGACCCGGGGGACAGAGCGATGGGCACGACGGGCGGGACCATGGATGTGACCGAGAGCGACGCACGGCGGACGCTGCACAAGGTATTCGGGTACGACGCGTTCCGCGGCGAGCAGGAAGCGATCGTCGACCATGTGGTGGCCGGCGGCGATGCTGTCGTGCTCATGCCGACCGGTGGTGGCAAGTCCCTCTGCTACCAGATCCCCGCCCTGGTCAGAGCGGGTACGGGCATCGTCGTCTCGCCCCTGATCGCCCTGATGCAGGACCAGGTGGACGCGTTGCGGGCGCTCGGCGTGCGGGCCGGCTTCATCAACTCCACGCAGGACTTCGACGAGCGCCGCTCGATGGAGGCCCAGTTCGTCGCCGGTGAGCTCGACCTGCTCTACCTGGCCCCGGAGCGGCTCCGCCTGGACTCCACCCTCGCGCTGCTCTCGCGCGGCGAGATCTCCGTCTTCGCGATCGACGAGGCGCACTGTGTCGCCCAGTGGGGGCACGACTTCCGCCCGGACTATCTGACCCTCTCCGTCCTCGGCGAGCGCTGGCCCGAGGTGCCGCGCATCGCCCTGACGGCGACCGCGACCGACGCCACGCACCAGGAGATCACCCAGCGTCTGGGCATGCCCGACGCCAAGCACTTCGTCGCCAGCTTCGACCGGCCCAACATCCAGTACCGGATCGTGCCGAAGGCCGACCCGAAGAAGCAGCTGCTCTCCTTCCTCAAGGACGAGCACGCCGGGGACGCGGGCATCGTCTACTGCCTCTCGCGCAATTCGACCGAGAAGACCGCCGAATACCTCTGCCGCAACGGCATCGAGGCCGTCCCGTACCACGCGGGGCTCGACGCGGGCACGCGCGCCGTCCACCAGTCCCGGTTCCTGCGCGAGGAGGGCCTGGTCGTCGTCGCGACCATCGCCTTCGGCATGGGCATCGACAAGCCCGACGTGCGCTTCGTCGCCCACCTCGACCTGCCGAAGTCCGTCGAGGGCTACTACCAGGAGACCGGCCGCGCAGGCCGTGACGGACAGCCGTCCACGGCCTGGATGGCGTACGGCCTTCAGGACGTCGTCCAGCAGCGCAAGCTCATCCAGGGCGGCGAGGGCGACGAGCAGTTCCGCCGCCGCGCCGCCTCCCACCTCGACTCGATGCTCGCCCTGTGCGAGACGGTGCGCTGCCGCCGCGCCCAGCTTCTGACGTACTTCGGACAGGAGCCCGCCACCGCGGACTGCGGCAACTGCGACACCTGCCTCACGCCGCCCGAGAGCTGGGACGGCACGGTGGTCGCGCAGAAGCTGCTGTCGACCGTGGTGCGGCTGAAGCGGGAGCGCGGGCAGAAGTTCGGCGCGGGCCAGATCATCGACATCCTGCTCGGCCGCAAGACGGCCAAGGTCATCCAGTTCGACCACGACCAGCTCTCGGTCTTCGGCATCGGCGAGGAGCTGGCCGAGGCCGAATGGCGGGGTGTCGTACGGCAGTTGCTCGCCCAGGGACTGATCGCGGTGGAGGGCGAGTACGGCACGCTGGTGCTCACCGAGGAGAGCGGCTCCGTGCTCGGCCGGCAGCGCGAGGTGCTGCTGCGCAAGGAGGCACCGAAGCCCGCCTCGCGTTCCACGAAGGCCGACCGCAAGCCGAAGTCGCAGGCGGCCGCCGCCGAGCTGGCCCCCGAGGCCGTCCCGGTCTTCGAGGCGCTGCGGGCCTGGCGCGGCGCCCGGGCGAAGGAGCAGGGCGTCCCGGCGTACGTCATCTTCCACGACGCGACCCTGCGCGAGATCGCCACGGTGCGGCCGGACTCCGTGTCCGCGCTGGGCGGGATCAGCGGCCTGGGCGAGAAGAAGCTGGCGACGTACGGGGAGGGAGTACTGGAGGTGCTGGCCTCGCTCGGGGAGACGGGAGCCCCGGCCCCGGCCCCGGCTCCGGCCCTGAAAGTCGTACCGTCTCCGGCGGCCCCCGAAGCCGACCCCGAGTTCGGCTGGGACGAGGAGCCGCCCGAGTACGAGTGAGCGCGGACCGGGCGGCCGGACCTACTGCGGGTCCGCCGCCCGGCGGCGCGCGGTGATCGCGGCGAGATCGAGATCGACCGGGAAGGGGACGGAGACCTTCATCCGGTCGTGGAAGATCCCGGTGGAGGTGTAGGCCCCGGTCGACGGCTCCAGCTCGAAGACGTAGACCACCGCCCGGCCGTCGTGGTTCTCCACCCGCCAGTAGTGCGGGATCCTCGCCCGCGCGTACTTCACGGGCTTGGTCTCCCGGTCCCGGGTGAGGGATTCCGGGGAGACGACCTCGATGGCCAGCTGTACGGACCGGGCGGGGAAGCGGGTCTGATCCAGGTTCCGGACGACCTCGCCGCCCACGACGATCACATCGGGCTCGGGCCGGTTGCAGCGGTCGATGTCGATGGTGAACCGGGCCGCCACCTCAAGGCCATGCGGCACCAGCGACTGCAGCCGCCCGCTGAAGAAGCTGATCGCCCGTGAGTGGAACAAGGTCTGCGGACACTGGAAGACCAGGCGCGCGTCGATCAGTTCCGTGTGCGGAGGCAGATTCGGGAGTGTGTCCAGGTCATCGGCGGTCCAGCCGCCCACGGGCGGAACCGCCCACCGAGGTTCGGGGGCCTCGGGGTCGACGCTGACCGGTTCTCTCACACCGCTGAGCCTCGCGGGACGCTCCGGCGTCACCGCCGGAACGGGGCAGGGCTCCCCCGAACGTGTGAATGGCCCACACGCCGCTGACCAGCGGGTGCCCCCGGGCCCGCCCTGCCCCCTCAGTCAC
>NZ_JBCEWQ010000065.1:0-45247 GCF_038448545.1 Streptomyces sp. CLV115 | reverse complement strand
CCACCCACCCGCTTCCGGGGCTCCCCGTCCAACCCCGGACCTCCCTCCCGGCACGCGCCCGGCACGCGCCCGGCACGCGGTCCCGGTCCGTCACGGCACCGACGCGAGCTCCTTCGCGGCCTTCTGACGGTCTGTCGAGCGCTTGGCTCCGGAACCGTTCGGTTTCCCCGGATCGCCCGGATCGCCCAGGACTTCCGGGTCGTCCGGCCCGGTGAACCCCTCCGGCCGTGCCGATGCACCCGACCTCTCGGCGCTGCCCGCCCGGGCCGTCAGCGCGGGCTCGCCCCTCAGCACCCGCCGGAACGCGGACGTCCCCCGGGTCAGATCGTGACCCACCGCGACCGCCTCGATGTCCACGAACGTCCTGCGCTGCCCCTCCCGTTCCTCCTCGCGCACTTTCAACCTGCCGTGCACAACCAGTGGTTCCCCGACGGAAACGGAACCGGACAGATTCAAGGCCAGAGTCCGCCAGGCCCACACCGTGAAAAAGCTGGTGTGCCCGTCCGACCAGAGCTGTTTCTCGCGGTCCCAGCGGCGTGGCGTCACCGCGAACCGGAATCGCGCCATTCCACCGGTCGCGGTCTCCCGGAACTCCACGCCCGTAGCCGCGTTGCCCACCAATGTCACCAAGGTGTCGTTCATGACTCCGCCTCCCCTTCGGCCTTCGGAACAGCGATCGCGTCCGCGCGGTCACTGATCCCAGGTTGAAGGGAAGGCGGAAATCCTGCCGGGGCCTGTGGACTACCCGCCGGTTGTGGAAATCTCCGTCACCGCCGCGTACCTCTCGCGCACCTCGCGGTACCGCACGAGCTCCGCGGCCACCGGATCGAGCACCCGGGCCCGCCCGCAGGCCGCCGCCGCCTCGCGCAACTGCCGGTCGGCCTCCTGCCCGTACCGTCGGGCCGGCCCGCGCGCCGCCGCCGCGCACGACCACTCCACGAGGGGCCCGCCGACCACCCCGGCCAGCAACACCAGGGCGGGCGTGAGGTAACCCGCTTCGAGCACGCCGACGATCTGCCCGAGCAGCCAGAGCCCGCCGAAGATCTGCAGCAGCGTCATCGCGGCCTGCGCCAGCACCGCGGCGGGCCACCACTTCGGCCGCGGCGGCTTCCCGCCCACCCGGCCGCTGTGTGCCACCCCCGAGGCCCCGGCCACGCCCGTCGCCACCACCGGCGGACCGCCCGGGGCGTGCTCCGCGCCGGCCCGTTCCACCAGCGCGTCCAGCGCCTCCGGCAGCCCGTCCGCGCCGTGCACCGCCGCCTCGCGGACCGCCTGGGCCCAGGGCCCGGGAAGCCCGTCGGCGGCCTCGTCCGCCACCGTCCGTACCGCCTGCTCGACGCGCTGCCGGGCGGTGATCTCCTCCTCCGGGGGCTCGGGCCGCGCCGGGCGTTCCGGGCTTCCGGGCCGCCGGGCCGACTCGTACCGGCGCCACAGCCGCAGCCACGGCGTGCCGCACGCCCGTCCGGCGTTCCTGCGCCACTCGCGCTCGGCCGTCTGGCCCGCCGCGGCCGCCCCGACGGCCTCCGCCAGCCGGTCGGCGAACTCCTCGCGGGTCTGTTCGTCGAGGCCGGGCCGCCCCTCGGCCACGTACACCGGGCGGAGCCTGGCCGCGGCGGCGTCCACGTCCGCGGAGAGCCTGCGCGCCGCCGCGGTCCGTTCCTGGACGAACCGGCCGAGCACCTCGCGCAGTTCGCCGACGCCCTCGCCGGTGAGCGCGGACAGGGGCATGACGGTGGCGCCCGGTTCGCCGTGTTCGCCCAGTGCCATGCCGTCCTCGTCGAGCAGCCGGCGAAGATCGTCGAGGACCTGGTCGGCGGCGTCGCCGGGCAGCCGGTCGATCTGGTTGAGGACGACGAAGGTGACCTCGGCGTGCCCGGCGAGCGGCCGCAGATAGCACTCGTGCAGGGCCGCGTCCGCGTACTTCTCCGGGTCGACGACCCAGATCACGGCGTCGACCAGCGCCAGTACCCGGTCGACCTGTTCGCGGTGTTCGGTCGCCGCCGAGTCGTGGTCGGGCAGGTCGACGAGTACGAGTCCCTGGAGGGCCTCGTCGGTGTCCGCGCCGCCCTGCTGCGGCCTTCGCCTGAGCCGCCCCGGAATGGCGAGCCGGTCGAGCAGTCCGGCGGCCCCGTCGGTCCAGGAGCAGGCGATGGGGGCGGCGGTGGTCGGCCTGCGCAGTCCGGTTTCGGAGATCTGGGCGCCCGCGAGGGTGTTGAAGAGCATCGACTTGCCGCTGCCGGTGGCCCCGGCGATGGCGACGACGGTGTGCCGGGAGGAGAGCCGCTGCCGGGCCGCCGCCTCGTCGAGCACTCGTCCCGCCTCGTCGAGGGTGTCCCCGTCGAGCCGGGCCCGGGACAGCCCGACGAGTTCGCGCAGCGCGTCCAGCCGCGGCCGGAGCGGGCCGCCGGAGGGCACATAGGCCTCGACCTGGGGCGGCCGTACGTCGTCGTCCCGGGCGGTCCCGGGCTCGAGATCCACCGCCTTGGCCACCGCCCGCCGGGCGATGAGCCCGTCGTTCCACTCCCGGCCCGGCTCCGGCACCCGGCCGGTCCCCGGCACCGGGACCGCCCCGTCCGCGTCCTGGTTCTCGTGGGAAGCGGGGCTCCCGGCCGGGCCGGTCCCCTCGTCAGTGACGGCAGTCATCGCTGCCACCTCTCCTTCTGCAGTACGGACAGCGCGGCGATCAGTTCGGCCTGCGGCTCCGGGGCCACGTCGAGCGCGTCGAGCGGTGCGAGCCGCCGGTCGCGCTCGCCGTTCAGCACCCGGTCGAGGCATTCGGTGAGCAGTACCCCGCCCTTGTCGCGCAGCCGCAGCGCGCCCTGGGCGCCGATCCGTTCGGCGAGCTGCTCCCCGGCGCCGCGGGTGCGGCGGCCGCCGAGCAGTGCGGCGGCCAGCAGCGCCGCCACGGTCTCGGCGTCGGGTGCGGCGTTGCGTTCCAGCCGCCGCACCTCTTCGTCGGCCAGCTCCTCCAGGACCCGCCACCAGCGCCTCACGGCCATGGCGATCCGGCCCCGGATGTCCTCGGCGGGCCCCCATCCCCCGGCTTCCCGGCCGACGTCCTCGAAACCGAACTCCCGGGCCGCGGGTTCGCGCTGCCAGGTCGAGCGGATCTGTTCGTCGGCGGCGGCCACGGCGCACTGCAGGAGTGCGGCGAGGCTTTCGATCAGCGCTTCGAGGAGCTCCCCCGAGGTGCTGTACTGCGGGTGGCCCCGCCATCTGGTCCGGGCGTCCCCGGCGAGCACGCCGCCGTTGCGGAGCCGGCGCCGGACCCGGGCACCCTCCGCCCGGTACGCGTCCTCGACCACGGCGGTCAGCCGTACGGCCGCCGCGTACTGCGCCGCGACGGCCCCGGCCAGCTCGGGCATCCGTACGTCCAGCGAGTCGATGACCCCGGCCGCCGTACGCCCGACCGCCTGCTGGCGGGCCGCCGGGTCCTGGGCCCGGTGGCTGAGCCAGGCCCGCAGCGGGGCGACGGCGGTGGTGGGCAGCAGCCCGCTGCCGCCACCGGCCGATTCGGGCAGTTCGGGGATGGTGAAGCGCGGCACCTCACCGAGCCCGGCCCGCGTGAGCAGCGCCCCGTACTGCCGGGACACCTCGGCGATCACCTGGTGCGGCACCCGGTCCAGGACGGTGACGAGGGACGCGTCGTACTGCTTGGCGGTACGCAGCAGATGCCAGGGCACCGCGTCCGCGTACCGGGAGGCCGTGGTCACCATCACCCATACGTCCGCGGCGCAGATCAGCTCGGCGGCCAGCCTCCGGTTGCGCACCACGAGCGAGTCGATGTCGGGCGCGTCGAGCAGCGCGAGCCCGCGCGGCAGCCCCGGTGAGGTCTCGACCCGCAGCGAGATCCCGTCCTCCTCGTCCCCGTCGAGTCCGTCGAGTCCGTCGAGGCCGTCGCACCCGCCGGGCTCCCCGGACTCCTCCGGCGGCAGCCAGACCCTGGTCAGCCGCGGCAGTACACGTGCCCCCGCGAACCAGTGGTGATCGTCCGGGTGGCAGACGAGCACGGGGGTCCGGGTGGTCGGCCGCAGCACCCCGGCCTCGCTGACCGGCCGGCCCACCAGCGAATTGACCAGCGTCGACTTCCCCGCCCCGGTCGAACCGCCGACGACCGCGAGCAGCGGCGCTTCGGGATCCCTGAGCCGGGGAAGCAGATAGTCGTCGAGCTGGGCGAGCAGCTCACTCCGGGTCTGCCGGGCGCGCCCGGCCCCCGGGAGCGGCAGGGGAAGACGCACGGCAGCGACACGGTCGCGCAGGGCGGAAAGTGCGTCGATGAGCTGAGGCCGTACGTCCAAGGTCACCACATGCGAAGAATGCCCAATTTTGGAGCCTTTTTGAAGCGTATAGCCACCTCTGCGCGCCGGTTCTCTCCCAGGGATGAAGTCGGGACAGAGGGGATGAGTGGGGCGCAGGCATAACGAGTGCACAACACCCGGGGCGCGAGGCGTCAAAAGCGGTGCACGAATCCCACCCACCTGCGATTATCGGTTCGCTTCACCGAACCTCCACATCGTGCCACGCAGGTGAAGCAACCAGGACGAGGCGATCGGAGCCCTATCCTTGTCCCGGCAGGTCACCGACCGGCCCGGCCCCAGGGCACCAGGCCGCCGAGGCCAACACCCGGCCCCCGTAGCTCAGTGGATAGAGCAGGCGCCTTCTAAGCGCTTGGCCGCAGGTTCGAGTCCTGCCGGGGGCGCAACAGGTCATTGACCGGCGCGGACGCACCAGAGGTGCGTGTGGCACCCAAGTGTCCGGCGGTGTCGGGCCAAGCGCCTTGCCGATTCCGCCTTCTCCGGCGCCCGGCCTCTCCCGGGCGCGTACGGATCCCGTACGGACGGATCCGTACGGACGGATCCGTACGGACGGACGGATCCCGTACGGCCTTCTCCTTCTCCGGCCCCGGCCCGGCGTCGACCCGGCAAGGGGGACGCCGGGGTCGACGCCGGGCGGGTCCAGGCCCTCCGGGGCGATTTCCGCGAGGGACGACAGCGGGCGGCCGGCTCCGCGTTGCCGTCCGGTTCCGCCGCGCGGAGTGCTGCGGGACGGGCATGCGCACCCCGTCCCGCAGCACTCCGCGTCGCACAGCGCGCCCCGTCCCGCGCCCCGTCCCGCGTCGCGGTCGGCGGCCAGCGGTCAGGCGGCCAGCGGTCAGGCAGTCAGCGGTCAGCGGTCAGCGGTCAGCGGTTGAAGGACGAGCCGAGTTCGGCGGACTTCGCCACCGTGCCCAGCGTTCCGTGGCCGAAGGTGAACGAGCCCTTCGCCGTCGGGCCGGCCGCCGTGGTCGGGAAGATCCACAGGGAGCCGGCGCCGGCGTTCTCGCCGGGGGCGCCGACGGCCAGTTCGCTGCGGCCGTCACGGTTGGCGTCGACCAGCTTGGCGGCGCCGCCGAACCGGTCGTTCGCCTCGGCCGCCCCGGGCACGTCCGCCGTGTCCTGGTTGAAGCCGACGGTGCCGGTCCCCGTCGGGCCGGACGCGGTGCCGGGGAGGACCAGGACGGAGCCCGCGTCCTTCGTCGTGCCGAGGTCCTCGCCCGGGACACCGACGGCGATGTCGCCGTAGCCGTCGCCGTTCATGTCACCGATCGACACCGAGGCCCCGAAACCGTCGCCCTTCTCGGCGGCGCCCGGGACACCGGCGCTGTCCTGGTTGAAGACCTTGGCCCGGTCGCCCCGCGGGCCGTTCGCGCCGCCCGGTACATAGGTGATCATGCCGCCCTTGGCGAGCGGGAGGTCCAGGTCGCTGTCGTAGCCGTCGACCGGGCGGCCCACGACGATGTCGGCGTACTTGTCGCCGTCGACCCGGCCGGCCGTGATGGTCTCGCCTGCCTGGAGACGGTTGCCATCGGCCTTTTCGACGACCGTGTAGTCCTCGGCGAGGCCGGTGGCGCCGCCGTCGCGGACGAGGATGCGGCGGGCGTCGTACTCGTCGCCGTCGTGGACGACGCCGGCCAGGTCGTCACGGCCGTCGCCGTCGAAGTCGCCCGCGGTGACGTCCATGTAGCGCAGGTCGTCCATGTCGAGGATCTCCCTGGCGGGGGCCGCCGCGCTGCCGTCGCGCTTGAACGGGCCCGACAGGACATGGGTGTTGTGCGAACCGATGGTGGCGATGTCCATGGCACCGTCGCCGTCGAAGTCACCGGCCGCGGTCAGCGCGCCGACCTCGTCGTACTGTTCGTCGCCGTTCAGGAGGGTCGCGCCGCCGGACAGGCCCTGCGCACCGCCCCAGATCACGGTGAGCGTTCCGGCGGACCCGGCCGTGCCGACCTTCTCGTTGCCGGCGCCGACCACGAGGTCGCTGTATCCGTCCTTGTCGAGGTCGGCGGAGACCATCGAGCTGCCGAACCCGTCGCCGGCCTCGGCGGAGTCCGGTATGCCGGGCGAGTTCTGGGTGAAGACCTGCTTGGTGGAGGTCTGCGGCCCGTTCTTGGAGCCGTACACCACGGCCACGTATCCGGCCTTGGCCCTGCCGTCGACCGTGGCGCCCGGAGCGGTGAACGCGAGGTCCGGGTAGCCGTCCCCGTTGAAGTCGTCACGGCGCGGGGCCGGTGCGGACACCGCCCCGTTCGCGGACGCCGACGCCGAGGTCGGGGCGCGGTCCGGCGTCGACGCCTGGGCGGTGGGGAAGGTGGTCACGGCGGTCGCCACGGTGATGGCGAGGACCACGGTGGTTCCAAGGGCACGGGATGCCACGTGCACTCCTTCGTTCGGGTGTGGGAGGTTTGCGCAAGCGGAAGTTCACCGGCGGTTCGCTGCGCCGGTACGGCACCGTTGCTGTGCAGAGTCAGACCGGCCGGGACGCGTGCCGGTTGCGTTTGCACGGCAACCGTCACAGCTCCTCCACTCGCACGGACGGTGACTGCCGGGGCCTGCCGGGCCCCTGGACGACAGGTCCCAAACGGCCGTGTTCACCGGCCCATTGACTGTGCCCGCACTCCCCGTCTAGCTTCCCAGCTACCTCATTGAATCCTTTCACGGTGTGTGGGGCACCGCGTCCCACCGGTGCGTGCCTCCGCTGAGGAGCCCTCATGAACCAGCCCGCCAAGGGCCCGGCCCCGGCACCCGCCGGCCCGGTCCTGGCGCTGAAGGACGTGAGCAAGTCCTTCGGCGCCGTACGCGCCCTGCACGAGGTGTCGCTGTCCCTGTGCCCCGGCGAGATCCACGCGCTCGCCGGGGAGAACGGCGCGGGAAAGTCCACCCTCATCAAGACGCTCGCCGGGGTGCACCGCCCGGACGGCGGGCAGGTGCTGCTCGACGGCCGGCCGGTCGCCTTCCACGGGCCCGCCGCCGCCCGCGACGCCGGGATCGCCGTCATCTACCAGGAACCGACCCTCTTCCCCGATCTGTCCATCGCCGAGAACATCTTCATGGGCCGTCAGCCCCGGCGCGGCCTCGGCCGGATCGACCGCCGCGCCCTGCGCGGGGCCACCGCGGAGCTGATGCGCCGGCTCGGCGTGGACCTGGCGCCCGAGCGACCGGCCCGCGGCCTCTCCATCGCGGACCAGCAGATCGTCGAGATCGCCAAGGCACTCTCCTTCGACGCCCGGGTCCTGATCATGGACGAGCCGACGGCCGCGCTCACCGGCGCCGAGACGGCCCGGCTCTTCTCCGTGGTGCGGACGCTGCGCGACGAGGGAGCGGCCGTGCTGTTCATCTCGCACCGGCTCGACGAGATCTTCGAGCTGTGCGAACGGGTCACGACGCTGCGCGACGGCCGGCTGATCTCCTGCGAACCGCTGGCCGGGCTGACCGAGGACGATCTGGTGCGCCGGATGGTCGGCCGCGAGTTGGCCGGGCTCTATCCGAAGCAGCGGGCCACCGTCGGCGAAGTCGCGCTGTCCGTCGGCCGGTTGACCCGCGAGGGCGTGTTCCGCGATGTGTCGTTCGAGGTCCGGCGCGGGGAGATCGTCGCGCTCGCCGGGCTCGTCGGCGCGGGCCGGACCGAGGTCGCCCAGGCGGTCTTCGGCGTCGACCGCGCGGACGCCGGGGAGGTACGGGTCGACGGCACCGCGCTGCGTCCCGGGTCGCCGACCGCAGCGATGGCCGCCGGGCTCGCGCTCGTACCGGAGGACCGCCGTCAGCGCGGGCTCGTCATGGCGATGTCCATCGAGCGCAACATCGGCCTCACCGGCCTCGGCGCCGTCCGCCGGCGCGGACTGGTCCGCCGGGCCCTGGAGCACGACCGGGCCGCCGACTGGGCGGTGCGCCTCCGGCTCAAGTACGACCGGCTCGCGGACTCCGTCGGCGTGCTGTCCGGCGGCAACCAGCAGAAGGTCGTGCTCGCCAAGTGGCTGGCGACCGAGCCGGCCGTGCTCATCGTCGACGAGCCGACCCGCGGCATCGATGTCGGCACCAAGGCCGAGGTCCACCGGCTGCTCTCCGCGGCGGCGGCGGACGGGCTCGCGGTGCTGATGATCTCCTCCGATCTGCCCGAGGTGATCGGGATGGCCGACCGGGTGCTGGTGATGCGCGAGGGCCGGCTCGTCGCCGAACTCCCGCGCCGCGCCGCCACCGAGGAATCGGTCATGGCCGCGGCGACCGGCCTGGGCGGGAGGACGGCTCCATGACCACCACCGTCGAAGGTCCGCCGGACATCGGTGCCGGGGCCCCGCCCCGCAGCGCCGCCGCGCTGGTGGACGCCGTGTTCCGGGCCCGGGAGATCTCCATCGCCGGGGCGCTCCTCCTGCTGGTCCTCGTCACCTCCGTCGCCAACCCGCGGTTCCTGTCCGGCCAGGGCATCAAGGACCTGCTACTCAACGCGTCGATCCTGGTGCTGCTCGCGGTCGGTCAGTCGGCCGTCGTCATCACCCGCAACATCGATCTGTCGGTCGGGTCGGTCGTCGGTCTCTCCGCCTTCGCCTGCGGCAGGTTCGTCGCCGGGACGGATCACGGGGTGCTCACCGTGCTGCTGCTCGGCGTCGCCGTCGGGGTGGTCTGCGGGCTCGTCTCCGGCGCCCTGGTGAGCTTCGGCGGGGTCCCGGCGCTCGTCGTGACGCTGGGCATGCTCTACATCATCCAGGGCGTCGACTACTGGTGGGCGCAGGGCGACCAGATCAGCGCCGCCGAGGTGCCGGACCGGGTTCTCGGGCTCGGCAGCGGCGGCGTTCTCGGAGTGCCGTACCTGCCGCTGATCGCCCTGCTGCTGCTCGCCGCGACCGCGTACTTCCTGCGCTGCCACCGCTCGGGCCGGGAGCTGTACGCGATCGGTTCGAGCCCGGAGGCCGCCCTGCTCGCCGGAGTCCCGATCCGCCGCCGGATCCTGGCCGCGTACGTCTTCTCCGGGGCCGTCGCCGGTTTCGCCGGGGCCCTGTGGCTGGCCCGGTTCGGCACGGTCGTCGCGGACAACGCGCACGGCTGGGAACTGACCGTGGTCAGCGCCGTGGTCGTCGGGGGTGTCGCCATCACCGGTGGTACGGGGACGGTCTGGGGCGCGGCGCTGGGCGCGCTGCTGCTCACCACCATCGGCAGCGTCCTGGTCGTGCTGAAGGTCGACTCCTTCTGGCAGGGCGCCATCACCGGTGCGCTGCTGCTGCTCGCCATCGGTGTCGACCGGATCGTGAACCTGCGGATGACCGCCGCACTGAGGAAGAGGAGCGCCCGGCATGGGAACGGCGGCTGAGACGCGGGAGGCGGCGGACATCGCGCGGTCCGGGAAGGGCCGGGCCGGCCGGGTACGGAGCCTGGCGCTGCGCTGGGACACCGCGGTCGGGGTGCTCCTGGTGGCGGTGGTCGTCGTGGGCCTCGGTTCCACGGACGGCTTCGGCTCCGGCGAGAACCTCGCCTTCGCGTTCAACGACATCGTCGAGGTCGCCCTGATCGCGCTGCCGATGACGCTGCTCGTCGTCGCCGGTCAGGTCGATCTGTCGGTCGCCTCGATGCTGGGCCTGGGCGGTGCGCTGACCGGTGCGCTGTGGAACGCCGGCTGGGCCTTCGAGACGATCGTGCCGGTGGTGCTGCTGGCCGGTGTGGCGGGCGGGCTGCTCAACGGCTGGCTGGTCACCCGGGTGGGACTGCCGTCGCTGGCCGTCACCATCGGCACCCTGGCCCTGTACCGGGGTCTGGCCTCGGTGGCGCTGGGCAGCGACGCGGTGACCGACTTCCCGGCCACGTACGCGCGGTGGACCGTCGACACGACCACGGTGCCCGGCACCTTCCTCACCTACCCGGTCCTGATCTTCGCGGTCCTCGCGGTGATCACCGCGGTCGTGCTGCACGCCACCGGGTTCGGCCGTTCGCTGTTCGCCATCGGTGCCCAGGAGGAGGCCGCGTACTTCGCGGGCATCCGGGTCAAGCGGATCAAGCTGCTGCTGTTCGTCGTGACGGGGCTGTTCGCCTCGTTCACCGGTGTTCTGTTCACGCTGCGGTACGGCAGTGCCCGCGCCGACAACGGTCTCGGCTTCGAGATGCTCGTGATCGCCTCCGTGCTGCTCGGCGGGATCGACTTCGACGGCGGGAAGGGCACCCTCTTCGGCGCGGTCGCCGGGGTGCTGCTGATCGGAGTGCTGAAGAACCTCCTGACTCTCAACGACATCGCCAACGAGGTGCAGGTGATCGTGACCGGCCTGCTGCTCGTGGCGTCCGTACTCACTCCCCGGGTGATCGCCGCCGTCGTCGAACGACGGCACCGGCGTGCCGCCGGCACCCCGTCCTGAGCCCTCCCCCGTACCTCGTCGAAAGGCAGATCGCCGCCATGATGCTCCGCTCCACCGCCGGGCGCCGCGCCGTCGCGACCGCCGCGGCCGCCGTGTCCCTCGCCCTCGCCCTGGCCGCCTGTTCCGGCACCACGAAGGACAGCGTGGGCAAGGACTCCGCGAAGTCCGGGGCCACGGCGAAGGCCGATCCGGACGCGCCGCTGAAGAAGGGCCTGAAGCTGGCCTTCCTGCCCAAGCAGATCAACAACCCGTACGAGAAGATCGTGGACGACGCGGGCATCGCGGCGGCCCTGGAGTACGGCGGCACGGGCAAGGAGGTCGGCCCCTCCGACGCCGGTGCCTCCTCGCAGGTCAGCTACATCAACACGCTGATCCAGCAGCGCCAGGACGCGATCCTGGTCGCGGCCAACGACCCCAACGCGGTGTGCGGACCGCTGAAGCAGGCCATGAAGAAGGGCATCAAGGTCGTCGCGTACGACTCCGACACCGCGAAGGACTGCCGTCAGCTCTTCATCAACCAGGCGAGCTCCGAGCAGATCGGCCGCAGTCTGGTGCAGCACCTCGGTGAGCAGATCGGCTACCGGGGGAAGGTCGCGATCCTCTCGGCCACCCAGAACGCCACCAACCAGAACACCTGGATCGGCTTCATGCAGGACGAGTTGAAGCTGCCGAGGTACAAGGACATGAAGCTGGTGAAGGTGGCGTACGGGGACGACGCCGACCAGAAGTCGTTCCAGCAGACGCAGGGCCTGATGCAGGCGTATCCGGACCTGAAGGGCATCATCTCGCCCACCACCGTCGGAATCGCCGCCGCCGCCCGCTATCTGAGCGACTCCTCGTACAAGGGCAGGGTCGTGCTGAACGGTCTGGGCACGCCGAAGCAGATGCGCAAGTACGTCAAGGACGGCACGGTCGAGCAGTTCTCGCTGTGGAACCCGCAGGAGCTGGGCCACCTCGGTTCGTACGCCGCCGCCGCGCTGGCGTCCGGGCAGATCACCGGTGCGCAGGGGGAGAAGTTCAAGGCGGGCAGGCTCGGCGAGTACACGGTCGGCAAGGACGGTGAGGTCGTCCTCGGAGAGCCGACCGTCTTCGACCGCAAGAACATCGACAAGTTCGACTTCTGACCGGACACCGGGAGCCCCGCACCATGCAGCGCGTCTGTTTTCCGCCGACCGTACGCAGGGACCGGATCGACGAGTACCGCGAGCGCCGCGCCGCGGTCCGGCCGGACATGCTCGCCGCGCTCCGTGCGGCCGGCCGGCACAACCACTCGCTCCTCCCGCGGGAGGACGGCGATGTCCCGCTCACCGAGGTCTTCCACCTCGCGTGAGCGGGGCCGCCGCCCGGCTCAGAGATCGGCCCCGACCGCTGCCAGCAGGGCGAACGCGGCGAGGGAGAGCGCCGTCCGGACCAGGTGGAGCCTGTTCCAGGGGGCCTCGAACGCCGCGCGGGCCGCGCCGTCGTCGCCGCCCTCGGACTCCGCGAGCGCCTTGTTCAGCGGAATGTTGCCGCCGATCGTGATCAGGTGCCCGGCGACCGCGCAGCCCAGCGCCACGACGGCGAGCACCCGGTCCGTGCCGCCGTCGCCGCCGAACACGACGACCGCCGGGAGGGCGATCACCCCGAGGAAGAGAAGCAGGAAGGCCGGGCCGGGCACCTTCTCGTTGAAGCGGCGCATGGCGTCGGTGAACCGCTCGTCGGTCAGTGCCGCGATGCCGGGCATGATCGCGATCCGGAACGTCAGCATGAATCCGGCGTAGAGGCCCGTCGTGATCACGGCGAGCGCCAGGAACAGGGAGGACAGGGAGGACGACATGCCGAACATCATGGCGTCGTCGGGCGCCCCGCACAGCCGGCTTGCGCAGGTCGGTGCGGACCGCGCCGGCTCTCCCCGGACCCACGTGGAGGCCGGTGCGGACCGCGCCGGCTCTCCCCGTCCCCGTTCAGTCCAGTTCGCCCTCCCGTGCTCCCCCGGAACCGCCGTCGCCCGAGCCGCCCCTGAGCCGGTCGGCCTGCCCGATCGCGGTCGCCAGCTTCCGTACGGATTCGTCCTCGGTGGCGTCCGCCAGTCCGCCCGCCCGCGAGGCGAGTTCACCGAGGCCGGGCGCGCCGGGCAGCTGTTCGCCGCGCAGCGACTCGGCGAACCAGGCCGCGATCGCGGTCACCTGGAGGCGCTTGCTGTCGCCGCCCCACAGCGGTCCGTCGATCGCACCCGTCGCCACCGTGCCCTTCTCCTCGTGCGGTGCCCGGGTCTTCGGGTCCAGCCAGCGCACGGTGGCCGTCGCCACGTGCCCCGAGGCGCCCGCCCTGAGCCGTACGGCGTAGAGCGCGGTCACCGTGTGGCCGGGGCCGACCTCGCCGCCGTCGACGCGGTCGTCGCGGAAGTCCTCGTCGGCGACCTTGCGGTCCTCGTACCCGATGAGTTTGAACTGCTTGACGGTCTTCGGGTCGAAGGCGACCTGGGCCTTGGCGTCGCGCGCGGTCAGTTCGAGGTGGGCGGGCAGCTGGTCGACGAAGACCTTGCGGGCCTGCTCCTCGTCGGCGATGTAGGTGGTGTGGCCGTCGCCCTTGTTGGTGAGCTGCTCCATGAACGCGTCGCCGTAGTCGCTGCCGACGCCGACCCCGAAGAGGGTGATGCCGTGGTCCCGGCGGGCGGAGCCGATGCGTTCCAGGACGGCCGCGGCGTCGGTCTCGCCGGTGTTGGCGAGGGCGTCGGAGAGCAGCACGACCCGGTTGTTGGCGCCCTCGACGTGGCCGTCGACCGCCTCGTCGTACCCGCGGCGGATGCCGGCCTCCACGTTGGTGGAGTCGGTGGGTTCCATGGAGTCGACCCGGTCGCGGATCCGGCCCCGGTGGTCGCGCAGCCGGGTCATCGGCAGCAGGGTCTTCGCCTCGTCGCTGAAGGTGACCAGGGAGACGGAGTCGTCGTCGCGGAGCTCGTCGGTGAGGATGTCCAGGGACTTCTTCACCAGGTCGAGGCGGCCCGCCTCGGCCATCGAGCCGGAGATGTCGACGACGAAGGTGAGTGCGGCGGGCGGGCGTTCGTCACGGTCGGGGGCGGCCCGGGTGGCCAGCCCGACCCGTACCAGCGACCAGTCCTTGCCCTTGTCCCCGGCGCGGGCCCCGTCGACGTTCACGCTGAAACCGTTGCCGTCCGGGCGCCGGTAGCCCTGGCGGAAGCTGTTGACGAACTCCTCGGGCCGCACGGTCGACGGCTCCGGCAGCCCGCCGTCGGCGAGGGTGCGGCGGGCGTAGCCGTACGAGGCGGTGTCGACGTCCAGGGCGAAGGTCGACAGGTAGTCGGGGGGTGCGGACTCCCGCAGCCCGTCCTGCTTCTTCGCGCCGTCGCTCTCGGCGGCGCCGGCCGAGGCGGCGGGCCCGGGGCCCGGACGCGAGCCGGCCCGGCTGTCGGTGGCGGCCCTGGTGTCGCTCGACGTTCCCGAGCACCCGGTGAGCAGCACCCCGCCCGCCACCAGCGCCCCGAGTGCGGCCCGCGCTCCCCGCCGTGTCCGTACCTGCCGCCCTGTGTGTTTGTCCGTCCGGCGTTCCATCGCCTGCCCCCAACGTCGTCGTGCCAGCACTTGTGAATGTGACGTGCGAGGCGGCGCCGGGGAGCAGACGAAGACGTTGCGGATCTGTCTCGATGCGGCAACAGAGGCCGGGAATCCGGCGGAACGTCAAGGTCAGGACACGATGTCCTTACGACTGAACCCCCGGAAGGCAAGCGCGAACAGAATCAGGGCACAGGTCACCGAGACCGCCGCCCCCTTGGCCATGCCGCCCCATTCCAGGTCCGGCTGGAGCGCGTCCGCCCAGGCGAACTGCCAGTGCGCGGGCAGGAATTCGCGCCAGGACCCGAGCGCGGTGACGGCGTCCAGCACATTGCCGACGATGGTCAGTCCGACCGCGCCGCCGACCGCGCCGAGCGGTGCGTCGGTCTTCGTGGACAGCCAGAACGCCAGTCCGGCGGTGACCAGTTGGGACACGAAGACGAACGCGACGACGAGCGCGAGCCGGGGCACGGTCGCCGAGGCGGCGAGTGCGCCCCCGGTGGGCAGTTCGAGCGGCCCCCAGCCGTACGCGGCGGCTCCCGCGGCCAGCGCGACGAGCGGCAGCAGCACCATCGCGGCCAGGCTGAAGCCGAGCGCCACGACGAGCTTGCTCCACAGCAGCCTGGCCCGTGGCACGGGTGCGGCCAGCAGGTAGCGCAGCGACGACCAGCCGGCCTCCGAGGCGACGGTGTCGCCGCAGAACAGCGCGACCGGGATGACCAGCAGGAAGCCGGCGGAGACGAACAGGCAGGTCGCGGCGAAGTTCGCGGCGGACGCGGTCGCGGTGTCCATCAGGGTGATCCGGTCGCTGCCGCCGCCCCGCGAGTCCGGGGTGCCGCCGATCGCGAACGCGACGATCAGGACGAACGGCAGCGCGGCCAGCACCCCGCCCATGATCAGGGTGCGGCGCCTGCGCAGCTGGCGCATCGCCTCGACGCGCAGCGGCAGGGTGTGCCGGGCCCGGTAGCCGGGGGCCGCGGCGCCCCCGGTGAGATCGACTGCGGCAGTCATGCGGAGCCTCCGGAGATCAGGGTGAGGAACGCGTCCTCCAGGCGGCGGTGCGGTCCGACACCGGTCAACGGCACGTCCAGCCTGACCAGTTCGGTGATCAGCCCGGACGCGGTGGCGCCGTCGAGCCGGACCAGCAGTCCGAGTCCGTCGTCGGTGCGGACCGCCGAGCCGATCCCCGCGAGCGCGGCGATCTTCTCCACCAGGGGCTCGGGGACCTCCCGCGCGCTGGTGACGAGCAGCATGTCGCCGGAGCCGGTGATCTCGGCGACCGGGCCCGCCTGGACGAGTCGGCCGCGGTCCATGACCACGAGGTGGGTGCAGGACTGTTCGACCTCGGAGAGCAGGTGGCTGGAGACGATGACGGTCCGGCCGCCGGCCGCGTAGCGGATCATCACGTCACGCATCTCGCGGATCTGGGGCGGGTCGAGGCCGTTGGTCGGTTCGTCGAGGATCAGCAGGTCCGGCATGCCGAGCATGGCCTGGGCGATGGCGAGCCGCTGCCGCATGCCCTGGGAGTACGTGCGGACGGCGCGGGCCAGGGCGTCGCCGAGCCCGGCGATCTCCAGGGCCTCCTCCAGGTGCGCGTCCTCGGCGGGGCGCCCGGTGGCCTGCCAGTACAGCTCCAGGTTGGCGCGCCCGGACAGGTGCGGCAGGAAGCCGGCGCCCTCGACGAACGAGCCGACCCGGGACAGTACGGGCGCCCCTGGCCGGATGGCCTGGCCGAAGACCCGGATCTCGCCGTCGTCGGGGGTGATGAGCCCCATCAGCATCCGCAGGGTCGTGGTCTTGCCCGCGCCGTTGGGGCCGAGCAGTCCGAGCACCTGGCCCTTCTCGACCCGGAAGGACAGCTCCCGCACGGCGTACCTGTCGGCGGATCCGGAGTACTTCTTCGACAGGCCGGTGATCCGCAGCGGTACGTCGGCCAGGGCCGGATCGGGTGCGGGCGTCGCGGTGCGGCGGCGGGCGGTGAGCAGCAGCAGGGCGGCGATCACGGCGGCGGCGGCCGGGAGTCCCCAGGTCCACCAGGGCAGCCCGGCCGCGGCGGTCTTCAGGGCGGGTGCCGTGGGCAGGCTCAGCGGTCCCGCGGGGGTGACGGTGTACGTCGTCGGCTCGGCCGGTGAGGCGTAGCCGAGGTCGGTGGCGGCCAGGACGAGCCGGAGCCGGTGTCCGGCGTCGAACCGGTGGTCGATGGCGGGGAGGGTCAGCCGGACCGGCTTGCCCTGCTGGTCCGGGGTGATCCGGAAGGGGGCGACGAGCTGGGCGGGCAGCACCTGCTGCTTGCCGTCCGGCGACACGTCGTACACCTTGCCGAACAGCACCGCGTCGCCGTGCCCGGCCCTGACGTCGACCTGGACGGCCGGCGAGCCGGTGACGCTCAGCGGCTCGTCCAGCGGGGCGGAGTCGAAGCCGGCGTACTGGCCGGGGAAGTCGATGGAGAGGCCGACGCCGAGGGAGGACAGCCGGGCGAGGCCGCCGCCGACTCCGGGTACGGCGGAGATGGCGGGCGGGTTGGCCCCGGCGGGGTTGCGGAACGTCTTGGTGCGCCCGCCCAGGCCGACGCTCCGTGCGCCGCTGTTCAGCCCCGGGTAGGTGGCGCTGGTCGCCCCCCGGGTGAGGGCGGCCCCGTCGGTGGAGTCGATGCCTCCGGTGCGGGTGACGCGGAAGCCGGGACCGGTGCCGGTGCCCTCGTCGTCCTTCAGGTAGCGGTCGAACCAGTCGCCGATCCGCCGCTGGACCCGGTCGGTCTCCGGGTCGCCGCCGTCGTGTCCGCCGGCGATCCAGTCGACGGCGACCGGTGCGCCGTTGCCGCTGATGGCCTCGGCCATGGCGTCGGCCTGGCCGAGCGGGAAGAGGGAGTCGGACTGGCCCTGCACGATGAGCGCGGGCACCTTGATCCGGTCGGCGACGGCGCTCGGCGAACGTTCGGTGAGCAGGGCGCGCGCCGCGGCGTCGGGCTTGCCGCTGACGGCGACGCGTTCGTACATCTCGCAGAGCCGCTTCTCGAACTTCTGGCAGCCGCCGCCGGTGGTGACGAAGATCCCGGCCCAGAGCTTCTTGAAGACCCCGTCGGGGAACAGCGCGTCGGCGAGGTTCCAGTAGGTGATCTGCGGGGCGATGGCGTCGACCCGCTTGTCGTACCCGGCGGCGAGGAGGGACACGGCTCCGCCGTAGGAGGCGCCGGTGACCCCGACGCGGGGGTCGCCCTTGGCGTCGAGTTCCACCTCGGGCCGGTCCGCGAGCCAGTCGATCAGCCGGGACACGTCCGCGACCTCGCGGTCGGGGGCGTTGAGTGAGATGTCCCCGCCCGATTTCCCGAACCCGCGGGCGGACCAGGTGAGCACGGCGTACCCGGAGCGGGCCAACTGCTCGGCCTGCGCCCGCACGTCGTCCTTGCTGCCGCCGAAGCCGTGCCCGATCAGCACGGCGGGCCGGCGCCCGGTACCGCCGGCGGTGAAGTACGAGGTGTCGACGGACACTCCGTCGGCCTTCATCATCCGGTCCTGGCGGTGCACGGCGGGCCCGCTGTCGTCGGCCGCGGCGTTCCAGGTGCCGGCTCCGGCCACCACGGCGAGGGCCGCGAGGCCCGCGGCCCACCGGCCACGTCTGCGGCGCGCCGGCCACCGCCACCTGGACCTGCTCGCTTCGGGAGTCTCCATGGTGCGACTTTAGGCGGGCTGCCGCGGCGGGCGGCCAGCCACCAGGGGGAGGTCTCCGGCCTCCTTGCGGCGTACGCGATCGGCGCCCGTACTCCATGTGCGGTATGCCGGGCCGTCGGTGTGCGGAGGGCGGCCGGACGCCTGGTGGCTCACATGGTGTTGACGATGAGGCCGATGTGGGTGAAGTAGTTGAGCCCGCCGAAGAGCAGGAACGCCAGACCGGCCAGTGCCCAGACGACGCCGGTGACCGGGGCCAGCCGGCTCGACGGCCGCCGCAGCACGAACGGGAACAGCAGCGCGCCGATGCCCACCAGGACGTACAGCCCGGACATGAAGCTCGCCTCCAGGATCGGCCACCGCGCGAACTCCCCGGAGATGGGTTCCTCGGGCGGTGCGGCGAAGAGGGTGTACTTCCAGCCCGCGGCGGCGATTCCGAAGCAGGCGAGCCCCATCCCGAACACGAAGACGGAGATGGGCATGGCGACGCGGGCCGACTGGACGATGCGGTCCGCACTGTTGAGTTCGGCCCCGCGTTTCCAGAGGTAGAAGGACGCGGCGAAGAGGAAGACTCCGAAGGCGAGCGCCGGTTCACCGAAGATGACGTTGTCGAACGGGAAGCCCTGCCCGGCGAGCGGCCAGGTCAGGGTCATGTGCAGGCCCGTGGTGACCAGGGTGAAGCCGAGGGCTCCGAACGCGAGGACCCAGCCTTCGGGGTTGATGGTGCGTCCGGGCGTGAGGAGCTGACGGCCCAGCACCACCACGAGCAGCAGCCCCGCGCCGGCGGCCACCGACATGATCGTGTTGTACGTCGGCATCCTGGCCCAGTCGATCTTCAGGCCGGATGCCGCCAGGGGGATGACATGGTGAATCATTCCGGGAGCGTATCGATGAATATGCACCTCATGCGGCATTTGTTCCCTCACTGGGGTCGCAGGTGCGCGTGAGCACCTCCCCCTCGGGGCCCGGCCGTCACGCATCGGTGACGGCCGGCCGCAATCCATGCGGTCTTGTCATGAACACCCGGTCGCGCTCTACTCGCATAGACCGATGCGACCGCTCCCTCCCGCTCACCGGATGCCGGTGGTCGCGTCGGCACCCCCGCAGTACTCCGACTCCCGGCAGGAGAGACCCTCTTGAGTACTTCCACACCGCTGCGCACGGCACTGATCGGTGTCGCCCTGGCCGCGACCGCCCTGGTCCCGCTCCAGGGCACCGCGCTGGCAGCACCGTCCGGAACGGAAACGGCGGCCGCCACCACCGCCTCCTCCTCGGTCTCCGGAATCGAGGACGCCACCGCGCTCACGCTCGCCCGGTCCCTGGCCGATCCGGACTGGAACAGAGAGGTCCGCAGAGCCACCCTGGCCGCGGATTCGGTCGGCCTCGGCGCACTGGCCGGCGACGCCACCGCCCCGGCCGGCCGGAAGCTCGCCGCCCGGATCACCGCGGCCGACCGGGGCGTCGCCGCAGCCAAGGGCCTGGGCAGCGGCGCGGGTCCGCTGCTGCGGCTCGGCCTGGCGGACGCGTCGATGAAGGACCGGCTCGCCTCGGGCACGGCCCCTCTGGTGGCGGCCGCTCCGTCCGACGACGACGGCGCCTCGACGTTCACCGCGTACGACAGCCGGGGCGCGGCCCATGAACTGCCCCTGGACAGCCCCACCGACCGGCCGGTCTACCTCGTCGACATCGACGGCGCCAAGGCCGTCGCCGAGGGGCTGGAGGTCATCGACAAGACCCTGGCGGCCAAGGGCCTCCGCCCGACCGCGCCGTCCGCCGGAGCCGGCCTGTCCGCCGCGTCGGGCATCGACACCACCCGGATCGACTCGGTACGGCTCAGCGACGTCGAAGAGCCGTTCTTCAAGGGCGACGCCGAGATCTTCACCCTCGTCACGGGCTTCGGCAAGGACGGCAAACCACGCGTCGACACTGTCGAGATGCCCTATCTGAACAAGGAGGACACGACCTACTACCCGGGCCAGGTCCTGGTGAACTGGTCCTCCTACAAGTACGACATGGCCGACGCGGTCATGATGGAGGACGACGGGGACACCAACTACCAGGCGCTGGCCAAGGCCATCGCCGCGGTCCTGCTCACCATCACCGACCAGGGCGCGTACATCCCGCTGGTCGACGCGCTGCTCGACGCCGTCCCCACCAGCTGGTGGACCGACGACCCGGACTACGTCGAGTCCTGGTACACCCTCGCCAGGAGCAGCAGCGGTCAGCGCAACGGTGCCGCGGGCAACGGCTGGATGACCGTCTCGCCGTACCACGTTCCGGAGCTCTGATCGCCCGGGACATCACACACACCATCACGCACCATCACGCGCCGGAGCATGCGCAAAGCGCGGTGCCGCGCATGCTCCGGGGCCGGGGCCGGGGTCAGGCCGCCGCCCGTGCCGGGCGCGGGACGCCGCCGAGCGGGTACGGGGTCTCCTCGGGCAGGAGCGCCGCCGCGTCGTCGAGCCGCCCGGCACGCACCCGTTCGTGGACCTGCCGGGCGAGCGGGGTGGCGTCGCGGACGGACACCGTCCACTCGTCCGCGTACCGCCGTGACGCCTCGCCGCTGAGCCCGAGCTGGAGGGAGCGGTACGGCAGCCGGTTCAGATGCAGGTCGCGCTCGGGGTCCCACTGGACGCGGGCCGGGGCGCGGCGCAGGTCCCGCTGCCAGGTGGCGCGGTCGGGGTGGACTCCCCTGACGTAGTGGGAGAGTTCGGCGTTCTCCAGGGCCCAGTCGAAGCCCTCGCGGGTGATCTCGACGGCCAGCACGGTCTCCTGACCCTCCTTCAGCGCCCAGCCGCAGCGGTACATCATCCACAGGAAGCTCGGCTTGATCCATGTCATGCGATCGCGCTTCCAGGCTTCGGGGAAGCGCCCGTCACGGGCGGCGGGCACGCCGATCAACGGGGCGTACGCCTGGTAGACGGTGACGGTGGTGTCCGTGTGCTGGGCGCGGATCTCGTACTGCGGCCTGGTCGGAGCGGTCATGGCCCCATCAGAACACCGGCCCGGCGGGCGCGGCGAACGGTTTACGGCCGTACCGGAGTCCGGGGCTCCGCAGGCTGGGTGGCCGGACCTGTCATTCACGGGGGCTGACATTCGTCATACGGAGTCCGGTACACGCGGCTCTGCCGGGCACCGGGCCCCGGCGGCCAGTCTGTACGTATCGAGGGCGGGGCCGGAAAGGCACCGCCGATACGCGGGAGAGGACCCCCTCATGACCAGCCCGGCCGCCACCGTCACCGCCCCGGTCGCAGATGTTCCGGCCGCCACCGCCCCGCACCCGCCGCGCAATGCCCTGCTGAACAGCCTGATGCCGCTGCTGGTCGATGTGGGGGTGCCGCTCGCCTTGTACTACGCGCTGAAGGCGGCGGGCCTGGGCACCTTCGCGGCGCTGGCCTGGAGCAGTGTGCTGCCGGCCGTGCGCACCGTGTGGGGCGTGGCACGCAGGCGTCGGCTCAACGGGCTGGCGGCGCTGATCGTGACGGTCAATGCGGTGAGCCTGCTGACCAGTCTGGCGGTCGGGGACCCGCGGCTGATGCTCGCCAAGGACAGCGGGGTGAGCAGCATCATCGGGCTGGTGATCCTGGTGACCGCGCTGAAGGGGCAGCCGATGATGACCGCGGGGGTGCGGCCCTGGCTGGTGAAGGGGGATGCGGCCAAGGACCGCGCCTGGCAGCGGCTCGCGGCGGGATCGGCGGCGTTCCGGCGGGCGGAGATCCGGTTCTCGGCGGTGTGGGGTGCGGCGCTGCTGGGCGAGTGCGTGCTGCGGGCCGTGGGCGCGTACACGCTGCCGGTGGAGACGATGGTGTGGCTCGGCACGGTGGTGATGGTGGTGACGCTGGTGTTCGCGTTCCTGCTCTCGGGCCGGGTGGGCGCGGTCCCGATGGAGCGGATGATCGCCGAGGAGGCCGGTGCCGGGAAGGCGGCGGACGCCGCGCTCTGACCGGCCGGACCCGGCGAAGGGGCCGGTGGGGCAGCCGTTCGCGGCTCCCCCACCGGCCCCTTCCGGGTCTCCTCGGGGCTCCGGCGATTACCTGGGAGGTAATTGAGCGGCCCCCCGCCCGCTCCTACCGTTCCCGTACGGGCCGGCCGGCGGCTGCTCGCCGCCCGCGCGACAACGGAAGGAAGACCCCATGACGTCGTCCCACGACGCGGGTACGGTCACGGCTGCGGACGCCGCCCGTTCCGACGGCCTGCTCCGGTTCGCCCTGCTGGCGGACGTGGTCCTCACCGGCGCCAACGGCATCGGTTATCTGGCGCTCGCCACGGTCCTGGACTCGTTCCTCGGCGTGGACCGCTCGGTGCTCTACCCGGTGGGGGTGTTCCTCACGGGGTACGCCCTGTGGCTGCTGACCGTCGCCCGCCGGGAGGTCATCGGCCGTGGCGCGGTCGCCGTCGTCATCACCCTGAACACGGCGTGGGCGCTCGCCGGTGTGCTGGCCGTCGCCGTGGACGCGCCGACCGCCACCGGCGTCGGCAACGGCTGGATCGTCTTCCAGGGTGTGGTGGTGGGGGCGATGGGGGCGTTGCAGTACGCGGGGCTGCGGCGGCTGTGAGCCGTACGGCGACGGCCCGTACGGACGCGGGGGCATCCGTACGGGCCGTCGGGGCCGGGCCGTTGATCAGTGGTTGCGGGGGAAGCCCAGGTCGACACCGGCCGGGGCGTCGGCCGGGTCCGGCCAGCGGGTGGTGACGACCTTGCCGCGGGTGTAGAAGTGCACGCCGTCGTTGCCGTAGATGTGGTGGTCGCCGAAGAGCGAGTCCTTCCAGCCACCGAAGGAGTGGTAGCCCACCGGCACCGGGATCGGCACGTTGACGCCGACCATGCCGGCCTCGATCTCCAGCTGGAAGCGGCGGGCGGCGCCGCCGTCGCGGGTGAAGATCGCGGTGCCGTTGCCGAACGGCGAGGCGTTCATGAGGGCGACGCCCTCCTCGTACGTCTCGGTGCGCAGCACGCACAGGACCGGGCCGAAGATCTCGTCCTTGTACGCGTCCGAGTCGGTGGACACGTGGTCGAGGAGGGAGAGGCCGATCCAGTGGCCGTCCTCGAAGCCCTCGACGGTGAAGCCGGTGCCGTCCAGGACGACGTCGGCGCCCTGGGCGGCGGCGCCCGTGACGTAGGAGGCGACCTTGTCGCGGTGGGCGGCGGTGATCAGCGGGCCCATCTCGGACGCCGGGTCGTTGCCGGGGCCGATCTTGATCTTCTCGGCGCGCTCCTTGATCTTCGCGACGAGCTCGTCGGCGATGGAGCCGACGGCCACGACCGCGGAGATGGCCATGCAGCGCTCGCCGGCGGAGCCGTACGCGGCGGAGACCGCGGCGTCGGCCGCGGCGTCGAGGTCCGCGTCGGGCAGCACCAGCATGTGGTTCTTCGCGCCGCCGAGCGCCTGGACGCGCTTGCCGTTGGCGGTGGCCGCGTTGTGGATGTAGCGGGCGATCGGGGTGGAGCCCACGAAGGAGACCGCGGCGACGTCCGGGTGGTTCAGCAGCCCGTCGACGGCGACCTTGTCACCGTGCAGGACGTTCAGCACACCGTCCGGCAGACCGGCCTCGGCGGCCAGTTCGGCCAGCAGGTTGGCGGCCGAGGGGTCCTTCTCGCTGGGCTTGAGGACGAAGGTGTTGCCGCAGGCGATGGCGAGCGGGAACATCCACATCGGCACCATGGCCGGGAAGTTGAACGGGGTGATGCCGGCGACGACGCCGAGCGACTGGCGGATCGAGGAGACGTCGACCCGGCTGGAGACCTGGGTGGACAGCTCGCCCTTGAGCTGGGTGGTGATGCCGCAGGCCAGCTCGACGATCTCCAGGCCGCGGGCGACCTCGCCCAGCGCGTCCGAGTGCACCTTGCCGTGCTCGGCGGTGATCAGCGCGGCGATCTCGTCGCGGTGGGCGTCGAGCAGCGCCCGGTAGCGGAACAGCACCGCGGTGCGGGCGGCCAGCGAGGACGTGCCCCAGGTGGCGTAGGCGTCCTTGGCGGCGGCGACCGCGGCGTCGACCTCTTCGAGGGAGGCGAGCGCGACCTGGGTGGTGACGGCGCCGGTGGCCGGGTCGGTGACCGGGCCGTAGTTGCCCGACGCGCCCTCGACGGTCTTGCCACCGATCCAGTGGTTGACGGTCTTCATGACAAAACTCCTTCAGAGGTGGGGGCGTCGGTCGGCGACGTGACGTTCGTACACTTCCCTGGCTTTCACAGCCGGTGGCCGGGTGGCCGTTTCGGCTACGGGAACATCCCACCACGCCTGCGCCGGAGGGGGGCCCGACACAGTGTCTGCCGTTTCGGTCTCGACGTAGACACAAGTGGGACGGTCCGCACCGCGCGCCTCGGCAAGGGCTTCACGCAGGTCACGCACCGTCCTGGCGCGCAGTACCCGCATGCCGAGCGAGCCGGCGTTGGCGGCGAGATCGACGGGCAGCGGCGGGCCGGTGAACAGGCCGTCCGCCCCTCGGTGCCGGTAGGCGGTACCGAGGCGCTCGGCGCCGACCTGCTCGGACAGGCCGCCGATGGAGGCGTAGCCGTGGTTCTGGAGGACGACCAGCTTCACCGGGAGTTCCAGCTGGACGGCGGTGACGATCTCGGTGGGGTTCATCAGATACGTGCCGTCGCCGACCAGCGCCCAGACGGGACGGCCGGGGGCGGCGAGCTGGACCCCGATCGCGGCCGGGATCTCGTAGCCCATGCAGGAGTAGCCGTACTCCACGTGGTACTGGTGCGGGGAGCGGGCCCGCCAGAGCTTGTGCAGGTCGCCGGGGAGCGAACCGGCCGCGTTGATCAGGATGTCGTCGTCGGTGACCAGGTCGTCCAGGAGGCCGAGGACCTGGGCCTGGGTGGGCCGGGCGTGCGGGTCCGGGGCGGTGAACGCGGCGGTGACGCGTCGCTCCCACTTCTCCTTGGCGTCGGTGTACTCCGTCTCGTGGGCGGGGTCGACGCGGTGGTTGCGGGCGGCGAGCGCGGCGGTGAGGGCTTCGAGGGCGGTGCGGGCGTCGGCGACGAGCGGGAGGGCGCCGAGCTTGTGGGCGTCGAAGCCGGTGATGTTGATATTGAGGAAGCGGACCGCCGGGTCGGCGAAGAGTGTGCCTGAGGCGGTGGTGAAGTCGGAGTAGCGGGTGCCGATGCCGATGACGAGGTCGGCGGTGCGGGCCAGCTCGTCGGCGGTCGCGGTGCCGGTGTGGCCGATGCCGCCGACGTCGGCGGGGTGGTCGTGGCGCAGCGAGCCCTTGCCCGCCTGGGTGGTGGCGACGGGGATGCGGGTGGCGGCGGCGAACGCGGCGAGGGTCTCCTCGGCGGCGCTGTGGTGGACCCCGCCGCCCGCCACGATCAGCGGCCTGCGGGCGGTGCGCACCGCCCGTACCGCCCGGTCGAGTTCGTACGGATCGGGGGCGGGGCGGCGTACGTACCAGACGCGTTCGGCGAAGAACTCCGCCGGCCAGTCGTACGCCTCCACCTGCACGTCCTGGGGCAGCGCGAGCGTCACGGCGCCGGTCTCCGCCGGGTCGGTCAGGGTCCGCATCGCCTGGAGGGCCGCCGGGACCAGGGCCTCGGGGCGGGTGATCCGGTCGAAGTAGCGGGAGACGGGGCGCAGGCAGTCGTTGACGGAGATGTCACCCGCGAACGGGACTTCGAGCTGCTGGAGCACGGGGTCGGCGGGCCGGGTCGCGAAGGTGTCCCCGGGCAGCAGGAGGACCGGGAGGTGATTGACAGTGGCGAGGGCGGCGCCGGTGACGAGGTTGGTGGCGCCTGGGCCGATGGAGGTGGTGACGGCCTGCGCGGAGAGCCGGCCCGACTGGCGGGCGTAGCCGACGGCGGCGTGCACCATGGCCTGTTCGTTGCGGCCCTGGAGGTAGGGCATCGCCCGGCCGGACTCGACGAGCGCCTGGCCGATGCCGGCGACGTTGCCGTGGCCGAAGATGCCCCAGGTGGCGCCGATCAGGCGCTGCCGGCGGCCGTCGCGCTCGGTGTACTGGCGGGACAGGAAGGACATCAGGGCCTGGGCGGTGGTGAGGCGGCGGGTACTGCTCATGGGCGCGGCTCCGTCCCGTGGAGAAGGCGGCTGGTCATGGGCGCGGCTCCGTCCCGTGGAGAAGGCGGCTGGTCATGGGCGCGGCTCCGTCCCGTGGAAGGGGAGTCTGGGGTCCACCGGCTGCGCGGGCCAGGTGTCGCGGATCCAGCCGTGGTCCGGGTGGTCGCTGATCAGCCACTCCCGCTGCTCCCCCGGGCCCGCCATCACGTTGAGGTAGTAGAGGGTGCGGCCGGGCGGGGCGATGGACGGGCCGTGCCAGCCGTCGGGGATCAGGACCGCGTCACCGCTGCGGACCTCGGCGAGGACGTCCGTACCGCCGGGGCGGGAGGGCGAGACCCGGTGGTAGCCGAGGCCGTCGTGCTCCACCTCGAAGTAGTAGATCTCCTCCAGCACGGATTCGGCGCCGGGGCGGTGCTCGTCGTGCTTGTGGGGCGGGTAGGACGACCAGTTGCCGCCGGGGGTGAGGACCTCGACGGCGATCAGCCGGTCGCACTCGAAGGTGTCGGCGGCGGCGAAGTTGTTGACCTGGCGGGAGCAGTTCCCGGAGCCGCGCAGCTCGACGGGTACCTCCGGCGCGGGGCCGTAGCGAGCGGGGAGTCGTCGCTCGCACTTCGCTCCTGCCAGGGCGAAGCGGCCTCCTGCGCCGGAGGCGATCTGTGCATGGGCGTCGCGCGGTACGTACGCGAAGTCGGATACCCCGCTGAACACGCTTTCCCGGCCCAGCAGTTCAAAGATCTCACCTGAGGAGTGCACCGTACAGCCACCGGTCAACGGCAGAACGATCCACTCGCTCCCGCCGGTGACGAGCGTGTGGACTGCGCCGGGGGCGAGTTCCAGGACCCGCAGGCTCGACCGGTCCCAGCCGGCCCGCTCCGGGCCGATGTCCAGGGTGTACGAACCGTTCGCCGTGCTCCCGGCCTTCAGGTGGTACCGCGATCCGTCGTCCGTCGTCATGGTCGTTCTCCACCCGTTGTCCGGCCCGTTTCCGGCTCTCTCGGCTCCAGCAGTGAAACGGCCGTGTCGACGGCCGCGGTCACCTCTCCGTCGGCCGGGTAGAGCAGCGAACGCCCCACCACGAGCCCCTGGACGGTGGGCAGTCGCAGCGCCGTGCGCCATTTCTCGAACGCCCCGTCCAGGTCGTCGCCCACCTCCCCGCCCAGCAGCACCGCGGGCAGCGTCGACGCCTCCATCACCCGGGCCATGTCGTCGGGATTCTCGGTGACGGGGACCTTGAGCCAGGTGTACGCGGACGTCCCGGCCAGCCCGGACGCGATGGCGATCGAGGTGGTGACCGCCTCGGCGCCGAGGTCGTTGCGGACGTGGCCGTCGGTGCGGCGGCAGAGGAACGGCTCGACGAAGACCGGCAGCCGGTGCGCGGCCATGGCGTCGATGGCGCGGGCGGTGGCGTGCATGGTGTCGAGCGAGCCGGGGTCGTCGTAGTCGATCCGGAGCAGCAGTTTGCCCGCGTCGAAGCGGAGCCGGGCGAGGTCCTCGGGGCGGTGGCCGGTGAACCGGTCGTCGAGCTCGAAGGCCGCGCCCGCGAGTCCGCCGCGGTTCATCGAGCCGATGACGACCTTGTCCTCCAACGCGCCGAGGAGCAGCAGGTCGTCGAGGATGTCGGCGGTGGCGAGCACTCCGTCGACACCGGGGCGGGCGAGGGCGAGGCGGAGCCGTTCCAGCAGCTCGAAGCGGTTGGCCATGGCCAGTGCGCGGTCGCCGACGGAGAGCGAGCCGCGGGCCGGATGGTCGGCCGCGATGATCATCAGCCGTCCGCCGCCGCCGACCAGGGGGCGTCTGCGGCGTCGCGCGGCGGCTTCGGCGACGGCCTCGGGATGGCGCATGCGCAGCTGGACGAGCTCGGAGACGGAGGAGGCCGGGGGTGTCATGGGGTGGCTCCGGTGGGGCGGGAGGTGACGGCGCCTTCGGTCAGGGCCGCTTCGACCTCGTACGGGAACGGCATGGCCGACGAGCAGGCGAGCCGGGAGGCGACGATGGCCCCGGCGGCGTTGGCGTACCGCATGACGCGCGTGATCCCCCAGCCCGCGAGGAGCCCGTGGCAGAGCGCCCCGCCGAAGGCGTCACCGGCACCGAGGCCGTTGACCACCTCGACGGGCAGGGGCGGCACCTCGGCCACCGTGCCGTCGCGGTGGACGGCGAGCACGCCCCCGGGGCCCTGTTTGACGACGGCGAGTTCGACGCCCGCACCGATCAGGGCACGGGCGGCGGCGTGCGGTTCGCGCTCACCGGTCGCGATCTCGCATTCGTCGAGGTTACCGACGGCGACGGTGGCGAGGGCGAGGGCCTCGCGGTAGCGGGCTTCGGGGGCGTCCTCCCGGACGTTCCAGAACATCGGGCGCCAGTCGAGGTCGAAGACGGTGGTGCCGGAGCGGTCGCGGGCGCGCAGTGCGGCGAGGGTCGCGCTCCGGCTCGGTTCGGCGCACAGCCCGGTGCCGGTCATCCAGAAGACCCGGGCGGAGCGGACCGCCGCGAGGTCCAGCTCCGAGGCGTGGATCTCCAGATCGGGGGCCTTGGGCTGCCGGTAGAAGTAGAGGGGGAAGTCGTCGGGCGGGAAGATCTCGCAGAAGGTGACCGGTGTCGGATACGCGTCCACGGGCGTCACCCACCGGTCGTCCACCCCGAACTCCCGCAGCTGGTGGTGGAGATACTCCCCGAAGGCGTCCCGGCCGGTGCGCGTCACCACCGCCGTCCGCCGGCCGAGCCTGGCCGCCGCGACGGCGACGTTGGACGGTGAGCCGCCGAGGAACTTCCCGAAGCTCTCGACCCGGGCCAGGGGCAGACCGGTCTGCAGCGGGTAGAGATCCACACCGATGCGGCCCATGGTGATGACGTCGTACCGCTCAGGCATGACCATCCCTTCGACCGCCGTCCGGGGTGACTGCCCCCAGGTCTAGCCCTCCCCCGGAACCCTGTCAATGCTTTGTCCGGACATACGGACGAATGATTGACAGCTGCCGCCCCGGCCGGAACCCTGGACGGCATGACCTCCTCCGCAGTGGCCCCGTCCCGTATCCGCATCGGTTCGGCACCCGACTCGTGGGGGGTGTGGTTCCCCGACGATCCGCGCCAAGTGCCCTGGCGGCGCTTCCTCGACGAGGTCTCCGCGGCGGGTTACGAGTGGATCGAGCTGGGCCCGTACGGCTACCTCCCGACCGACCCGGCCCGCCTCACCGACGAGACCCGCCGCCGGGGGCTCTCGGTCTCGGCCGGGACCGTCTTCACCGGATTGCACCACGGGCCGGGCGTCTGGGACCGGACCTGGGCGCATGTCGCCGACATCGCGGCACTCACCCGGGCGACGGGTGCCGGGCATCTGGTGGTCATTCCCTCGTTCTGGCGCGACGACCGGACGGGCGCGGTCCTGGAGGACCGTGCTCTCACCGCGCAGCAGTGGCGCGATCTCACCACCCAGACGGAGCGGCTGGGCCGCGAGGTGCTGGACCGCTTCGGGCTGCGCATCGTCGTCCATCCGCATGCCGACACCCACATCGACACCGAGGAGAACGTCGCCCGCTTCCTCGACGCCACCGATCCGGACCTCGTCTCGCTCTGCCTCGACACCGGGCACTACGCCTACTGCGGCGGCGACAGCGTCAAGCTGATCGAGACCTACGGCGAGCGGATCGGCTATCTGCATCTCAAGCAGGTCGACCCGGAGGTCCTGGCCCGGGTGGTGGCGGACGAGGTGCCGTTCGGCCCGGCCGTGGCGCGCGGCGTGATGTGCGAACCACCGGGCGGGGTACCCGCGCTGGAACCCGTGCTGGCCGCCGCCCGCGGGCTGGACGTCGACCTGTTCGCCGTCGTCGAGCAGGACATGTACCCGTGCCCGCCCGACAAGCCGTTCCCGATCGCCCGCCGCACCCGGGACTACCTCCGCTCCTGCGGGGGTCCGGGGCGGGGGCCGGACACGCCGAGCGGTCCGGGGACGTGACGTAGCGGCGGTGTGCGGTGTTGTCCTCGGTGAGAGGCCGGGGCGCGGCCCCGGTCGCGTCCCTCCGCCGTACGCCACACCACCGCACAAGGAGCAGTTCGCCATGATCCTCCGCAAGTTGCTGCCGCCCCTCGGGACGGCCACCGCCCCGGCACTGACCGCGGCCGCCCTGACCTCGGTCGCCCTGGTCGCCGCCCTCGCCTCGGCGCCGGGAGCCTCGGCCGACGGCACGGGCAACCCGGCACCGCCGCCCGGCTCCAGCCCGGTCTGCGCCTTCTACGACGGCGACCGGCCGACCGCCTTCGGCGAGCGGGGAGAGCAGGTCTCCCAGGTGCAGTGCCTGCTGGCCAACCGTCACTATCTGCGGTGGTCCGCGGTCGACGGGACGTTCGGGGCCGAGACGCTCGTCGCCGTGCAGCGCTTCCAGACGGACCACCCGCCGCTGGTGCCGGACGGCCGGGTCGACGGGGCCACCTGGTCGGCGCTCTGGCACGCGGGACCGAACCGTGTCACCCCGCTGCCCTTCCCGTAACGCACCCGCTCCCTCCGCAGGCCCCTCCTGAGCACCGTGCGGTGCGTCCTGAACACCGCGTGGCCCCTCCCGAACGTCCCGCGGTGCGTCCTGTACACCGCGTGGCCCCTCCCGGACGCCGTGCGGTGCCTTCCGAACGCCGTGCGGCGCCCCTGAACACCATGCGGCATCTTCTGTCCAGAAGATCACCTCCTCGTCACTGATGTCACCATTTCGCTGCCCTTCGGTCACAGGGGGTCGACAGCCGCTCCCCCGAGTCCGCCCGATGTCGTTGCACCGGGCGCCGGCTGAGTGATCGTCAGCGGCGCGCAGCTCCCCCGGCGGCCTCCCGGGCCGCCGCTGCGGTGCAGAGAGGTGTCACTCATGACGGACAGAAGGCTCTGGTCCTACAAGGACATTGCCGCGCACATCCAGGTGCAGCCGGACACCGTCCGCTCCTACCGCAAGCGCGGTCTCCTCCCGGCGCCCGACCGGGTGGAGAGCGGCAAGCCCTACTGGTACGCGGACACCGTCCGCGCCTGGGTCGCCTCAAGACCCGGAAACCGGGGGCGCGGGGCCTGACGCCCGCACTCCCGTACGGCGGCGGGCGGAGGCGCTCGCCGCCGTACGGGACTCCGCCCCTCGCCGCCGGCGACCCCTCCGAGGGTGCCCCGCGGTCCGCCCCAGGACACCCCCTGCCCCCACCGGCTCCGCCGCAGCCGCGCCCGAAGCCCTGGAAGCGGTGTCCGTGGGGCGGCATTGCCTCCGGCTGCCGACCGCGAGAGCGCCGGCCACGCCTTCGATGCCGCCGTCACCATGAAGGGCATCGACCTGCGCGCACTGCTGGAGACCGAGGTGCTGCGCGGGGTGCTCGCCCCGTTCGGGCACGGGCTCCGGACCGCGATCGCCGGTGGCGTACGGCTCTCGTTCCGGAAGCCGAACGGGCGTTTCCGGCTCGCCGCGCCCGCGATCGGCGCGTATCTCGGAGTCGCCGTGCTGCACTCGTCTCGGAGTCGCCGTGCTGCACTCGCTCTGGGACTCGATGCACGGCATCGCCATCTGGCTGGTGGCCAGGTCACCGACACAGGCCCGAGCCGTGCGCTCTTCGCACGCGGATACACCCCGGCCCCCACCGGCGAGCAGCGGCACCTGTTCACCGTCTTCTCGATCGGCGGCCTGGTCGTGATCACGCTCGTCGCACCGGCCTGGCTGCGGTCACTGGCGCGCGGCACACGGAACGCCGGAGCGGACGAACGGCCACCCGCTCGCATTCATACCCCCTAGGGGTATAGTGTGAAGTGTGTCGGGGCGCACCGGGCTCCGGAAGTTCCCGATGCACCGCCTTCTGCACCCCTCACCCCTTGTGCTCGTCGAAGAGGAGAACACCATGACCGCCGAGACCCAGCTCCCCCAGGCCACCGGCTCCTGCTGCTCGCCCAGCGGCTCCTGCCACGACGGCGCGGACGCCGGCGCCCAGGCGGGCGGGGTGACCACCGTCTACCAGGTGTCCGGCATGACCTGTGGACACTGCGAGGGCGCCATCTCCGAGGAGATCTCCGGCATCGAGGGTGTCACCTCGGTGAAGGCCGTGGCCTCCACCGGCCAGGTGACCGTCGTCTCCGCGGCCCCGCTGGCCGACGACGCCGTGCGCGCCGCCGTCGACGAGGCGGGCTACGAGCTCGTCGGCCGCGCCTGAGCACCGTCGGCAACACCCGATACACCGGGCGCACCCGCGTCCCCCTTTGCCGCCGGGCCGGACCTGCCAGCAGATACTGGTGGAGTACGGCCCGGTCGGCATTTCAGGAGTTCGGACATGCACAGCACAGCGGAGACCGAGGCCCGGACGGCGGAGGACTCGACCGCCGAGCTCACGATCGGCGGGATGACCTGCGCCTCCTGCGCGGCCCGCGTCGAGAAGAAGCTCAACCGGATGGACGGCGTCACCGCCACCGTCAATTACGCGACCGAGAAGGCAAAGGTCGCCTTCGGGCCGGGGACCGGCCTCGCGGATCTGATCGCCACGGTCGAGAAGACCGGCTACACCGCGCAGCCGGTGCGCCGCCCCGAACCGCCCGCGCCCAGCCCACCGCCCACTCCGCCACCGGCGACCTCGACGGCCGGAGCCCGCACCGACGCCGAAGACCGGGTCACGCACCGCACCGACACCGACACCGGCACCAGCGCTCGTGCCGGCACCGCCACCGGCACGAGCGCTTCCGAACACCGGGACGCCGACCCGGCCCTCGCCTCGCTGCGGCAGCGTCTGATCGTCTCGGCCGTCCTCGCCGCCCCCGTCGTCCTGCTCGCGATGGTCCCGGCCCTCCAGTTCGACAACTGGCAGTGGCTCTCGCTCACCCTCGCCGCTCCCGTCGTCGTCTGGGGCGGGCTGCCCTTCCACCGGGCGACCTGGACCAACCTCCGGCACGGCGCGGCCACCATGGACACCCTGGTCTCGATCGGCACCCTCGCGGCCTTCGGCTGGTCGCTGTGGGCGCTCTTCCTCGGCGACGCGGGCATGACGGGGATGCGGCACGGCTTCGACTTCGCCGTCTCTCGGGACGGCGCCTCCTCGACCATCTACCTGGAGGTCGCGGCCGGCGTCGTCACCTTCATCCTGCTGGGCCGCTATCTGGAGGCGAGGTCCAAGCGGAAGGCCGGTTCCGCCCTGCGCGCGCTGATGCACCTGGGCGCCCGGGACGTCTCGCTGCTCCGGGACGGCACGGAGGTACGCATCCCCGTCGCCCGGCTCGCCGTCGGCGACCGCTTCGTGGTCCGCCCCGGCGAGAAGATCGCCACCGACGGCACCGTCGTCGAGGGCGCCTCGGCCGTGGACGCGTCCATGCTCACCGGTGAGTCGGTGCCCGTGGAGGCCGGGGTCGGCGACTGGGTCACCGGGGCCACCGTCAACACCTCCGGCCGGCTCGTCGTAGAGGCCACCCGGGTCGGCGCCGACACCCAGCTCGCCAGGATGGCGAAGCTCGTCGAGGACGCCCAGAACGGCAAGGCCGAGGTGCAGCGCCTCGCCGACCGGATCTCCGCCGTCTTCGTACCCGTGGTGCTGCTGATCGCGCTCGTCAGCCTGATCGCATGGCTGCTCGTCACGGACGACGTGACCGCCGCGTTCACCGCAGCCGTGGCCGTACTGATCATCGCCTGCCCCTGCGCCCTGGGACTGGCCACCCCCACCGCCCTCATGGTCGGCACCGGACGCGGCGCCCAGCTCGGCATCCTGATCAAGGGCCCCGAAGTCCTGGAGACCACCCGCCGCGTCGACACGATCGTCCTCGACAAGACCGGCACCGTCACCACCGGCCGGATGACCCTCCTCGACATCCACACCGCCGAGAACACCGACGAAACCAACGTACTGCGGCTCGCGGGAGCACTGGAACACTCCTCCGAACACCCCATCGCCCAGGCCGTCGCCGCCGGAGCCGCCGAACGCACCGGCGCACCCCTGCCCACCCCCGAGGACTTCGCCAACATCGCCGGACTCGGCGTCCAGGGCACCGTCGAGGGCCACGCCGTCCTCGTCGGCCGCGAACAGCTCCTCGCCGACGCGGACATCGACGTTCCCGAGGCTCTGTCCGGCGCCGTCACGGACGCGGCGGCCGAGGGCCGTACCGCGGTCATGGTCGCCTGGGACGGGAAGGCGCGCGGCGTCCTCGCGGTGGCCGACGGGATCAAGGACTCCAGCGCCGAGGCCGTCGCCGGGTTCCGCTCACTCGGACTCCATCCCGTTCTGCTGACCGGTGACAACCGTGCCGTGGCCGAGGCCGTGGCCCGTGCCGTCGGGATCGACGAGGTCCACGCCGAGGTGCTCCCCGAGGAAAAGGTGCACGTCATCGAGGGGCTGCGGGCCCGAGGGCGCTCCGTCGCCATGGTCGGGGACGGGGTCAACGACGCGGCCGCCCTCGCCACCGCGGACCTCGGACTGGCGATGGGGACCGGCACGGACGCCGCGATCGAGGCGAGCGACCTCACACTGGTTCGTGGAGATCTCAAGGTGGCCGTGGACGCGATCCGGCTCTCCAGGCGCACTCTGACCACGATCAAAGGCAACCTTTTCTGGGCATTCGGCTATAACACAGCCGCCCTGCCCCTTGCGGCATTTGGCCTGCTCAACCCTATGATTGCGGGAGCGGCGATGGCGTTCTCATCGGTCTTCGTCGTGACGAACAGCCTCCGGTTGCGCGCCTTCACGTAATTTCCACAAAGAGATCCAGATCACATGGATTTCAGGGTAACCATCCGGCGGGTTCGTGAGTCTAAGAGTGCGATGCCAAGGATGTCTTGGGGGACGTCCGTCGGAGCGTCTTGGGGGACGCTGCGGGCAAGCGTTGGCCGGGGCACGTGCACCGGGGAGCTTTGAGCGGCCCTCCCGTGCGTACGTACCCCGGCAGATCGCACCGGAAGGACAACTGAAGAGCGCAGCGCACGCAGTGCGCGGTGATCGAGGAACGCAGGAGCTTCGGCTCCCACAGACGCCCGGCCGGATCCCGTGGGGGGAATCCGCTCCGGGACATGGGAAGCGCCTCGCTGTCGGCCCGTGGGGGGATCGATGGCGAGGCGCTTCTTTCTGTCCTGCCGGCAGACCGCGCGCCCGCCCGTGCGCGGACCGCGCGCCGATCCCGGGCGCACGGGGCGCACCGGGCACGCAAATCGCCCCGGACACCGCGCTCTGTGCGAAAGCGCGGTACGCGGGGCGAAGTCGACCGGCCTCGGTGGCCGGGGCCGTGCGGGGGGGTGTTACGAGGTTCAGCGAGCCTCGACCGGGACGAAGTCGCGCAGGACCTCACCGGTGTAGATCTGGCGCGGGCGGCCGATGCGGGAACCCGGCTCCTTGATCATCTCGTGCCACTGGGCGATCCAGCCGGGGAGACGGCCGATCGCGAAGAGCACGGTGAACATCTCGGTCGGGAAGCCCATGGCCCGGTAGATCAGACCCGTGTAGAAGTCCACGTTCGGGTAGAGGTTGCGCGAGACGAAGTACTCGTCGGAGAGCGCGTGCTCCTCCAGCTTCAGCGCGATGTCGAGCAGCTCGTCGGACTTGCCGAGCGCGGACAGCACGTCATGGGCGGCGGCCTTGATGATCTTGGCGCGCGGGTCGAAGGACTTGTACACCCGGTGGCCGAAGCCCATCAGGCGAACGCCGTCCTCCTTGTTCTTCACCTTGCGGATGAAGGAGTCGACATCGCCGCCGTTGGCCTGGATGCCTTCCAGCATCTCCAGCACCGACTGGTTGGCGCCACCGTGCAGCGGGCCCCACAGCGCCGAGATGCCGGCGGAGATCGAGGCGAACATGTTCGCCTGCGAGGAGCCGACCAGACGCACGGTGGAGGTCGAACAGTTCTGCTCGTGGTCCGCGTGCAGGATGAGCAGCTTGTCGAGCGCGGAGACGACGACCGGGTCCAGGTCGTACTCCTGGGCCGGGACCGAGAAGGTCATGCGCAGGAAGTTCTCGACGTACCCGAGGTCGTTGCGCGGGTAGACGAAGGGGTGGCCGATCGACTTCTTGTAGGCGTACGCCGCGATCGTCGGCAGCTTGGCCAGCAGCCGGATCGTCGAGAGGTGGCGCTGCTCCTCGTCGAACGGGTTGTGGCTGTCCTGGTAGAACGTGGACAGCGCGCTGACGACCGAGGACAGCATGGCCATCGGGTGGGCGTCGCGCGGGAAGCCGTCGAAGAAGCGCTTGACGTCTTCGTGCAGCAGCGTGTGCTGGGTGATCTCGTTCTTGAAGGTCGACAGCTCGTCGACCTTGGGAAGCTCGCCGTTGATGAGCGTGTACGCGACCTCCAGGAACGTCGAGCGCTCGGCGAGCTGCTCGATGGGGTAGCCGCGATAGCGGAGAATGCCCTGCTCACCGTCGAGGTAGGTGATGGCGGATTTATAGGCTGCGGTGTTGCCGTATCCGCTGTCCAGTGTCACCAGACCGGTATTGGCCCGGAGCTTCCCGATGTCGAAGCCCTTGTCGCCGACGGTGCTGTCGATCACCGGGTAGGTGTACTCGCCGTCGCCGTACCGCAGTACTACAGAGTTGTCGCTCACGTCATCCCTCACCGACGTAGTGCCTCTTCTTCGAGGTTCCCTGACTGTCTCCACCCTCCCCCATTTGGCTCAGGAGAGTGCACTCGGGGTCGTCCATTGGACCTACTCGCGGCACTGAGTGCCGCGAACTTACTCATCCTGCCCCCTCGGTTCCGGTTCCGGAAGGGCTGCGTGATGTTTCCCACCGATTTGATCGATCATTTTTTCCGCCGATCCTCCGCCCGGGCCCCCCGACAGCCGGTAATCCAGCGCCGTACAGCGTCTGCCTGCGGAAACCGTGCGGACCGCCTGGCCGATCGCCTGCCGTGAGCCGACCAGCACGACGAGCTTCTTGGCCCTGGTCACGGCGGTGTACAGCAGGTTCCGCTGGAGCATCATCCAGGCGCTCTTCGTCACCGGGATGACGACGGCCGGGTACTCGCTGCCCTGGGAGCGGTGGATCGTCATGGCGTACGCGTGGGCCAGCTCGTCGAGCTCGTCGAAGTCGTAGCCGATCTCCTCGTCCTCGTCGGTGAGCACCGTGAGCGTCTGTTCGTCCAGGTCGAGGGCGGTGACGACGCCGACCGTGCCGTTGAAGACGCCGTTCTCCCCCTTGTCGTAGTTGTTGCGGATCTGGGTGACCTTGTCGCCGACCCGGAAGACCCGGCCGCCGAACCGCTTCTCGGGGAGGTCGGGGCGGGCCGGGGTGATGGCCTGCTGGAGGAGTCCGTTGAGCGTGCCCGCGCCGGCCGGGCCGCGGTGCATCGGGGCGAGGACCTGCACGTCCCGGCGCGCGTCCAGCCCGAACTTGGCCGGAATGCGGCGGGCCGCCACATCCACCGCGAGCACTCCGGCGTCCTCCGTCTCGTCCTCCACGAAGAGAAAGAAGTCCTTGAGGCCCTGAGTGAGGGGCGGAATGCCGGAGTTGATCCGGTGTGCGTTGGTGACGACGCCGGACTGCTGGGCCTGGCGGAAGATCGTGGTGAGCCGGACCGCGGGAACCGGGCTGCCGTCGGCGAGCAGATCGCGCAGCACCTCCCCCGCGCCGACCGAGGGCAGCTGGTCGACGTCGCCGACGAGCAGCAGATGGGCACCGGGTGCCACCGCCTTCAACAGCTTGTTGGCGAGCAGCAGATCGAGCATCGACGCCTCGTCGACGACCACCAGATCGGCGTCCAGCGGACGGTCCCGGTCGTACGCGGCGTCGCCGCCCGGCTTCAGTTCGAGCAGCCGGTGCACGGTGGACGCCTCGGCGCCGGTCAGCTCGGAGAGCCGCTTGGCCGCCCGCCCGGTCGGCGCGGCCAGCACCACCTTGGCCTTCTTGGCCCGCGCGAGCTCCACGATCGACCGGACGGTGAACGACTTCCCGCAGCCGGGCCCGCCGGTCAGCACCGCGACCTTCCGGCTGAGCGCGAGCCGGACCGCCGCCTCCTGCTCAGGCGCCAGCTTCGCCCCCGTACGCGTACCGAGCCAGGCCAGCGCCTTGTCCCAGTCCACGTCCGCGAAGGCCGGCATCCGCTCCTCGGGCGTCCGCAGCAGCCGCTGCACCTGGGCGGCGAGGGCGGTCTCGGCGCGGTGGAAGGGCACGAGGTAGACGGCGGTGACGAGTTCACCGCCCTCGGGCGACGGCACCTTCTCCCGCACGACGCCCTCCGGGTCCTCGGCCAGTTCGGCGAGGCACTCGATGAGCAGGCCGGTGTCGACCTGGAGCAGCTTCACCCCGTCCGCGATCAGCCGCTCCTCGGGGAGGAAGCAGTGTCCCTGGTCGGTGGACTGCGACAGCGCGTACTGGAGACCGGCCTTGACCCTTTCCGGGCTGTCGTGCGGGATGCCGACCGCCTGGGCGATCTTGTCGGCGGTGAGGAAACCGATGCCCCAGACGTCGGCGGCCAGCCGGTAGGGCTGGTTCTTCACGACGGAGATCGAGGCGTCCTCGTACTTCTTGTAGATGCGGACGGCGATGGAGGTGGAGACGCCGACGCCCTGGAGGAAGACCATCACCTCCTTGATCGCCTTCTGCTCCTCCCACGCCGCGGCGATCATCTTCGTGCGCTTGGGGCCGAGGCCGGGGACCTCGACGAGCCGCTTCGGTTCGTTCTCGATGATGTCGAGGGTGTCGACGCCGAAGTGGGTGGTGATCCGGTCGGCCATCACCGGGCCGATGCCCTTGATCAGCCCGGAGCCGAGGTAGCGGCGGATGCCCTGGATGGTGGCGGGCAGGATCGTCGTGTAGTTCTCGACGGTGAACTGCTTGCCGTACTGCGAGTGCGAACTCCAGCGCCCTTCCATCCGCAGCGACTCACCGGGCTGCGCACCGAGCAGCGAACCGACCACGGTGAGCAGATCGTTGGCGCCGCGGCCGGTGTCGACGCGCGCGACCGTGTATCCGTTCTCCTCGTTGGCGTACGTGATGCGCTCCAGCACACCTTCGAGGACGGCCATGTTGGACATGCCCCCGACGGTACCCGGCGGGTACGACACTCCTCCTCGGGCCTAGGCGTCGAGCACGTGCGCCATCGCCAGGGCGATGCGGTCGATCCAGTTGATCGCGTCCGTCACGTCGGGCTCGGCGATGGGGCGCCGTTGCTTGAGGTCTCCGGCCACAAGATCCGCGTCGTGCGCGATCTTGTTGCGGCGGGTGGTGATGCTCATGAACTGCGCCTTCAGCGTCTTGTCCGTGTACGCGGTGCGACCGCCCTGCCAGGTGTTGATCTGCGCGGCTGCGCCCTGCCAGATGTTCTTCTCGGTGACGAGCCTCAGTACATCGGAGATGGCGCGCGGATTCTGGAGTGAGGCGCTGCCCCACCTCTCCTTGACATGCTCGACAACCACCTCGGCCAGCGTGACATCACCACGCTGCACGGCCTCGACCCGGTGCAGAGGGATCTCGTAGTTGCGAAGCTGGAGCGGCATCTCGGGGCTGTCCTTGGCCGCCAGTTCGGCGACGCGGCGGAAGAGCTCCTCGTGGAACCAGTGGTCGATGGCCGCCACGGCCTGCACCCAGGCGGCACGGTAGAAGTCGTCGACATCGACCGTCCCCGGCTGGAACGGAGCCAGATACCGCCCCGCGTCGACCATCTTGCGGGCGTAGGCGAGGTTCGTGGTGAACGCCTCGAACTGGCTGGTCTGCGGCCTGGGAATGGCCATCGTTGAGCCCCCGTACTGTCACATGTTCTCTGAACTGCATGAACAGGTTTGGTGACAGCCCGGGAGCCCGTCAAGCGGCTTATGGACTCATCGGATGTCGATGTCCGGTTCTCGATGCCTGGGCCCGTCGATGTCCGGAACGGACCCACTCGCGTTCAGTCGCGAACCCCGGCTCTTGGCGACTGCCTTGACCTCCCGCAGCGACTCGCTCAGCCGGCTGGCGAGGAAATGGAGCTCCGGCCCCGTGACGCTTTGGTCCGCCAGCAGTTCGGCGGCGTGGTCGAGCAGATCGCCCGCCATGCCGAGCTGCACGCTCTCGATGCCGTCGGCCATCCGTGACACGTAGCCCGTACCGTCCCCCAGGACGTAACTCGGCTTGCCCTCCGCCCCCGTCCAGGGCAGCAGCCTGAACGTGTGGTGCTGGTGCCGCTCCGCGCTCACGCGGCAACCCCCGCTCCGAAGACGGGCCGGGGACTGATGTCCACACCGTGCACAGCGAGCCACAGCGTGCGCCGCCGACGTCGGGCCTCGGCCATCTGCCGCTCGTGCGCCACGAGATACGGACGGACCAGTGGACTGTCCTCGCCGCGCGACGGACGCTCACCGGTACGGCGGGCGGTGGGACCGGCCACGTACACGCAGGAGTAGGGATGAACGGTGGCGGGGCCTGGGCGTGCCAGCCGCATCAGCGACTCGGTGACCCGGCGGACGAGATTCTTCATGTCGACGTGCTCTCCCTCTGAATACCCACGAACGGATGCGCTCTGTGGCGAACTCATCACAGAGTGGGGTCGTGCGTGGCTACGCTCCAGAGGTTCGGGCTTGACAGCCCGCCGGTCAGACAAGGGAGTTGGGGCTGAATGGCGATGAACCGGAAGCCGCGTACGCCGAGGGAGAAGTACGGGGAGGAGCTGAGGCTACGACGGACAGCGGCAGGGCTGACTCAGGAGGCCCTGGGTGATCAGGTCGTGTGCTCGCCGACGCTGATCAGTCATTACGAGGCGGGGAGGCGGTTGCCGAAGCCGGATGACGCGCACCGCCTCGACATCGCGTTGAAGACTGACGGCTTCTTCGTCCGCTGGTTGGGCGACTTGGATTCGAAGTTCGCCCGGTACTTCGCGGTGGCTGCCGAGTTGGAGCGCGAGGCTACAGAGATCCGCCAGTACGCTGCGTCCCTCATCCCTGGCCTACTCCAGACGGAGGGATATGCCCGTGCCGTCTTCCAGGCATATCGCCCCAACTACCGCGCGGAAGAACTTGACGAGTTCGTTGTCAACCGCATGGAGCGTGGTCGGCTACTCAGTGGGTCGCCGACTCCAATTGCCTGGACGCTTCTCGACGAGGCGGCACTCAGGCGCTGCGTCGGCGGGCCGCACGTCATGGCGGAACAGCTGCGCAAAGTAGCGGACATGGCCGAGTCCGGTCGTCTGCGTCTGCACGTGCTGACTTTCGCATCGGGAGCACACGCACTCCTGGAAAGCATGGTCTACCTGCTGAACTTCGCGGATGCCGCTCCGGTCGCGTACGTCGAGGGTCTTCAAACTGGACATCTGATGGATGATCCGGCGCTGGTTGACGCCTGCCAGACGGCCTACACTCTCGCCTTGGGCGACGCGGCCCCACATCAGGAGTCAGTGGCCCTCGTCAGAGCCATCGCGGAGGAGCACGAACATGCACAGCACCGAGCCCACCATCGCTGACGCCAGGGCGCTGACCGGGTGGCGCAAGTCCAGCTACAGCGGAGGCGGCAACGGAGAGTGCCTTGAGGTCGCTGACGGCTACACCGACGTCCCCGTCCGCGACAGCAAGACCCCGAGCGGCCCCGCGCTCGTCTTCTCCGCCGATGGCTGGTCGTCGTTCGTTGGCGCAGTCAAAGGCGGCCACATCACCGTCTGACCCGTGCCGTGCCCCGCAACCATCCCCGCACTGGCGGTCGAGTTGCGGGGCACTGTCACATACGCGCGAGAAAGCCCTCACGCAGGGCCGAGTCGCGCAACAGGTCGAGGGTCTCTTCCTCACCGTCGAAGAGCAGGTCCGCAGCCGGGTGGTCCGACTGGTGGAACATCGCGGCCAGCACGTCGGCAAGCGGACGATTCCAAGCCACTCGCACCACTTCGGCCGCCTTGCTGTGCTGGCCCCTGTCCGTGGCGATACGCCACAGTTCAACCGATTGCTTGGCCGTCCCGTAGGCCGTCCTGCGTCCCTCGACGAGGACCCCCCGCTCGTTGAGGCCGAACACCTCTATGCAGGCCTCACCTTGGGCCGTCAAGCCCTTGTACTCACAGAGCGGCAGCACCAACCGCAGATGGTTCAACGGGTCCTGGAGCGTGGGGTCTAGGAGGAGCGGGCTGCCGTCCTCGTCGGAGCGAGGGAACTTGTTCCGCTTCTGGTTGCTGTTGCAGTACGAGCAGGCCAGCAGGTGGTTGAGCCAGTCAAAGGTACGGAGAGGAGCAAGGCTCTTCGGCTCGAAATGGTCGATGTCCGTTCCCTGGCCGTCACCGCAGTACATACAACGCTGGTGACCGGGAGCCATGTCGGCGAGGGTGGTGAGGAGCCCGTCGCGTACGCGGCGTCGCACGGTGGTGTTGCCCCACAGATCAGCCGCCTTGGCCTTTCGGCCCGGCTCCGCCGCTTGCGCGATCTCCTGGGTGTATGTCTTCAAGTGTGCTGCCGTGTCCGGGGGTAACTTGGTACGTCTCAGCCGAATCACTCCGCCTCGCCGTCCTCTCCGTCCTCGATCTTCGCGGCGATCTTCTGGAGCCGAGCGGACGTCTCGTGGACGCGTGCGGTCGGCGAGCTGGTGAGCAGCCCCTTCAGCTCCTTGTACCGCGAGACCGTCTCCGGCGAGGTGTCCCCGTCGTACACCTTTGATTCCAACGCCACGAACTCGGCCCGGAGGTGCTCCGCTCGTTCGGAGTACGGAGTATCGAGGCCGAAGAGGTCGGACAGGACCGCGTCGTCACCGCTGCCGTAGACCACACGCTCGTACAGGTCTTCTGGTACGACCTCGGGCGCTGCATCCTCGTCCACACCGGGCAGGCGGATCAGGCCGCCTGCATCGGCGGCCTGGCAGATGTACGGGCTGTGCGTGGTGACGATGAATTGGATGTTGGGAAAGTGCGAGGTCAGCCAGGGGCCGATACGGCGCTGCCAGGAGACGTGGAGGTGAGCGTCGATCTCATCGATGATCACGACGCCGGGGACCTGGAGGGGACTCGGGCCGCCGCCGTCCCCGCCGAACGCCTCATCGCCGAAAGCGTCGTGAATCTGTTTCAGCAGGTCGACCACCAGCGCCGCCACGGAACGGAAGCCGTCGCTCATCTCTCTCAACGGGAATCGGTGGCCGTCGCGCGTAACCCACAGGCCCTCAGAGTCCACGTCCTCGACGCGGTATCCGTCAGGGAGGAGCCCGTCTCCCAGGATGGAGAGCGCCGCCTCTTTGAGTGCTGCGGCGCCGTTCCGGCCTTCAAGCGCGCGCAAATGCTGCTCGATCAGCCAGGCGACCCCTTCGGCCAGTGAGGCGTCCTCGTGGAACAGGCTGGCCTGTCGAGCCACCGCCCCCGAGGCCTGCATCACTCGCTGCATCTCACCCGAGCCCCCCGCCAAACGCCGGAACGGCCCGTACGCGGCGCAGAACCAGCCCACCGGGTTGTCAGCCCAGGGGCCCTGCCGAGCAGGGTTGTCACCTCCCGGCCTCGGGTCGTCCCTGATTTCGGTCAGCACCGGCTGAGGACTCCTGCGCCCTCCGGCGCCCTCTGCATGCTCTGTCCACAGCAGTCTTGTCCAGAATCTGTCCTGGGCGCACCCCGACGCCGCGAACTTGTCAAAGGCCGGATCTGTGACGACCTCCGCCTGAGCAGTGCCGAACCCCTCCCACTCCCGGGTGACCCAGTTCTCAAAGTTCTGGACAAGACCACGGGCCAACACCGGGCCGCTCAGCGTCAGGGCCAGAGCCCGCAGCAGCGTCGTTTTTCCGGCCCCGTTTCGGCCTGCCAGGACCGTCCAGCCTGCGTGTGAGCCGTCCGGGCGAGTGAGCGTCAGTTCGACGGTGCGCAGGCCATGGAACGGCTTGATGTTCTCGATGTGCACGCGGGAGACATACATGGATGGGCGGTTCCGTCCGGTGTGGGAAGGGGGAGGTACTACTCCGGTTCCGCGTCGGCCGGGACCTCGCCGCCGAGCGCCTCGGCGATCGCCGCGAATTCGCTGAGTGCGGCCTGGAGGTCCTGGACGATCTCGGCGGCGATCACCTCGGGCGGCAGGAGGCTGTCAGCGTCCTCCAGGGCCGGGTCCTTCATCCAGGTGAGGTCGAGATTGACCTTGTCGCGCTTAACCAGTTCCTCGTACGTGTACGCCTTGAAGCGGCCACCGTCGTCAGCGGACGTGTCCACGCGGTCGGCGGGCTTCTCGCCGTACGCCTGGACGAACTCCTCCAGGTCCGCCCGGGTCAGCGGGCGCTGCTTGAGGGTGAAGTGCTTGGCCGTGCGGAGGTCGTAGACCCAGACCTTGGTGGTGTGCGGCTTGCCGTCCGCGCGAGGGGTCTTCTTGTCGAAGAAGAGGACGTTGGCCTTCACGCCGCCCGCGTAGAAGATGCCGGTGGGCAGGCGGAGGATCGTGTGCAGGTCGAACTCGTCGAGCAGGCGTCGGCGGATCTTCTCGCCCGCGCCGCCCTCGAAGAGGACGTTGTCGGGGAGGACGACGGCAGCGCGGCCGTCGATGGCCGTCAGCGACATGATGTGCTGGAGGAAGTTGAGCTGCTTGTTGGTGGTGGAGGCGCGGAAGTCGTCGCGGTCGTAGCTGATGTCCTCCTTCTCCGCCTTGCCGTCCGAGCCGATCACCGTGATCGCGGACTTCTTGCCGAAGGGCGGGTTGGCGAGGACGAGTGACGCGTGCTTGCCGCTCGGCTTTGTGGCGAGCGCGTCACCGATGTCGATCAGGCTCTTGCCCTCGCTGCTGCCGATGCCGTGGAGCAGAAGGTTCATCGCTGCGAGGCGGGCGGTGCCGGGAACAAGTTCGTTGCCCCAGATCTTGCCGTCACCGAGCGCGAGGCGCTGCTCGCGGGTGAGGTCCTTCATGTGGTGCTTGCGGATGTAGGAGTGCGCGGCAATGAGGAAGCCGCCGGTTCCGCAGGCGGGGTCGGTGATGGTGTCCTCGGGGCGGGGGCGCATCACCTCGACGATCGCGTCGATGAGCGGGCGGGGCGTGAAGTACTGGCCGGCTCCGGTCTTGGTGTCCTCCGCGCCCTTGGCGAGCAATCCCTCGTAGGCGTCGCCCTTGAGGTCCGCGTCGCCGACGGTCCAGTCCTGCTTGCCGATGAGATCGACGACGAGCTTTTCGAGGAGGGCGGGCTCTGTGATCCGGTTCTGCGCCTTCGTGAAAATGGTGCCAAGCGTGGTGCCGGGGCGGGTTCCGAGGGCGTCGAGGACGTTGCGGTAGTGGAGTTCGAGCGCCTGGCCCTTCTTGCTGGCGAGAGACTTCCAGTCGTACGCCTTCGGCACGATCTCGGCGGCGTCTGCGTCTGAGAAGGGATCGTCGTTGATCTCGTCGACCATCTTGAGGAAGAGGAGGTACGAGAGCTGCTCGACGTACTCGATGGTGGAGAGGCCGTTGTCGCGGAGGACGTTGCAATAGTTCCAGAGCTTGGCGACCAGGGTGTTGGTCTGGGCTGCGGCCTGCGGGGCGAGCACGATGTTGTCCTCGACGGGAACGGGGCGGGGGCCCTGGT